>CAYQYH010000041.1:0-5251 GCA_964421735.1 uncultured Candidatus Saccharibacteria bacterium
TCGCTATAATATTTACTACCCTGTATTCGTTTGGGATATCTAATACTTCTCTTACATACTCTTCCCTATCCCTACCATCTGGTGTTTCACCACCTCTAATCACATATCTGTATCACTCTCCTTTGCTATTATTACAATAGCAACATTACAACTAGCAATAAAAGATTGCCATTGACCACACTCACCCAGTTCGGATAATTTCTCCTTATCTCTTACTACAACAAACTCCTACGGATTAACATGATTACCAGAGGGACTAACCATAGCAGCACATAGAATATTATGTACTTGTTCTTTACTAACTTCTTTATCCGTGAATCGTCTGACACTTCGTCTTTTCTTGAATAATTCATTCATTCCGCTAACCTATAGCGTGTGTAAATTTAAGGTATAGGGTATTGTATACATAAAGTTTTCTTTTGTAAAGTTTGAAAAATAGTTGTTTCTAAATTAATATGCTAAACTTTTCATATCTAATTTCAATAAGATAAAAATAATGCCCCTAGAAAATAAAGTAGAAATATGGGACGAGGAAGAACAAGATTGGGGAGGATTAGATGTAAGGAAATGGGAACCCTTTCTGTACAAAGACCCCATGGATGAGCTAATGGAGTTAGAAGAAATTGAAAATGACGACCTAGAACTTAACTTTGGCACTACTGTAAACCGAAAGAGATTGAAAGAAAATTAACCAAATCTCAAATACTTAATACTCCTACCCTCTCTAAGATACTTTATTTCAAAGGTAGTCTGTATATTATTAATATCCTCATCTATACTCAACCCTTCTAAATATATATCCTCTATATCTTTCTGTATTTTAAAGTTAGAACTTCCTACAATCTCTTTAGTATAGTTGTACAAATCACCAGAATCGGTCTTAAGGTGAACTACCCCACCCTTTTTTAGAAGCTTCTTGTAAATTTTTAGAAACCTCGGGGATGTTAACCTCTTCTTGGCATGCCTATCTTTTGGAAATGGGTCTGGAAATGTTATCCAAATACTACTTACACTCTTCTTTGGGATAAATTCGTTAATATTTTCTATCTGGGTTCTTAGAAAATATGCATTGTTAATCTTGCTCTCAAGAGCATCCTTTGCTCCCCTCCATATTCTCTCCCCCTGAATGTCTATACCTAAAAAAAGAGTCTCCGGATATTTCTTTGCCAACTCTAGCGTATACTCTCCCTTACCACAACCTAACTCAAGCACAATATCCTCGGACTTTCCAAACAAAGCCTTTAGCTTATCCTTAGCTTCAGAATCATTCCACTCTACTACATTATTAAAATCTTTTACTTCTCCAAATTTTCTTTTTTTACTTCTCATTCTATTTGGAATTATATGATACATAGTAAATAACTACAAAAAAAAAATTGTGAATAAAGGGATTATAAGGTATAAAATAATATTAGATTAATATATCAATTTTTAAATAAATTATGGCAAAACCAACAAAGTACGCTCCACATATATGTACTGGAGTTATGATTTTAGCCTTGATAGGAATAATATTAGGATTGTCAACAGGAAACACCCTTTGGATTCTCTTCCTATTACTTCCTACCGCAATCTATGAAGCATACAGAACTGAGGGAAAGTCCACTAAGGCATCCTCTCTTATTCTTGTAATAGTACTAATATTGGAGATAATCTTAATACTATTTAATGTAGACTTTAACCTTGCAGAATACTTAGGAACCTCACAGGAATATATTGGTGGATATTTCGTACCTCTAGGACAACTTACAATAGTTGGACCTACTTTGATGGCGGTCTTATCTGTAATCCTTTTTGTTAGAACAAGAGGCAGATTTACTAGGTGGTTAGCAGCTATAATCTTTGTTACTTCTTTCGCGATAGTATATTCAATAGACCCTAATGTGTTTAGTGATTTAATTAAGTATGCGGTACAGGAAGGATTGAGGAAGATATAAGAGGATGCAAAAGGAGACCTTTAGTGTGTCCAAGTACCCTTTACCTATAGGGACTATACCGGTTTTTACACTTTGATTTAATATTCTATAGGTTAGCGGGATCGGGGTGACTCGACTTGAACGAGCGACCTCTTGCACCCCATGCAAGCGTTCTATCCATCTGAACTACACCCCGTTAGCTGATATTATAACCCAATTTCATTGCTAATTTCATTAAGACTATCTAGAGCCATTTGTACAAACTCTTCCAAAGACACTCCCGTCTTTACAATATCATAAATTAATTGTCTATTTACTCTTTTTGCAAAATCTTTCTTTTTAAACTTCTTCATTACACTCTCTACCCTAACACTAGATATCTTTTTATCAGGTTGCACTAATGCACATGCCACTAAAAACCCACTAATAGTCTCACTAGCACTAAGAGCATAATCCAATTTAGATTCTCTCTTTTGAGATATCTTAGGATGCTCTTCGTAATGAGCTTTAATTGCATTATACATCTTTAGTGGAATATCCTCTCCTACCTTTAGATTTTCAATCTCAAGTAACTTGTCAAATTCCACAACATGCCTGTCGGGATCTTTGTCTACATAATCATAATCTAAGTCATGAAGTAAACCAGAAAGACCCCAAAGCTCCTCATCTTCCCCAAAGTGCTTAGCTAAAGTCCTCATAATGATCTCTGACTCCCTCATATGTAATTGAAGCCAATCCGTAGTTATATATTTATCTAGAAGCTGCTGTGCTTTTTCTCTTGTTATCATATATTTACCTTCAAAATTTCTTCCAACTTATTTTTTAACTCAGAAGCGTTAGTATATTTTACAGTTAATATATCATACTCCTGCGCTTGTTTAAGTACAGAGAGACTGTCATCTATTAGGATAATTTCAGAGGGCTCACAACCCAACCTATTAAACAACTCTTCAAAAGACTGGGAGTGAGGCTTGGAATATTGATGTACTACTTCCTTAAAATATTTTAGAAATGGTTTATTTTGGTCCCTTCTCCTCAATGCTTCTACAGGAGAATTTGTAAATATGTGTAGTGGGATATCTCTTTCATAGAGGCTCTCTATGATTTGCAAAATCTCAGAATTTATTCCACCACTACCCGGATCGTGTATAACCCCATGGAAGTCAAAAACCACATTCTTCATTTCATTTTCCTATAGTATATTAAATAAACATAAGAAAAGCTCTATAGCCCCTATTGTGAAGAGATTTTGAGACATACTAAGTGTATATCTTTTATCTTATCTCCAGAATTACCTGGTTAGGACTTAAAGACGCACTAAGCTTAAACTCCCTAACTTCACTCATACCTGTAAAAATATATATCGAGCTTTCCCCTTCCCTTCCAACATCCGCCGTTATGGACGATGGTAATGTTAATGTGTCTGTAAAGCTCGCTACCCTATCCATACTTAAACTTTCAAATGTTACTACTAAATCATCCTCTGAGTTGTACTCAGCACTAACTGAAGGAATTGGGTTATCTACATCACTAGTTACTGTCCATACTAATTTGAGTAAACCTGAGGTACCACTGTATGTGTATGCAGATATTGCTGCTCCATCTTCAGCTGTAACACCCTCAATACTCTGAACTCCCTCTGAAAATTCTTCACTCCCTAGATCTACATCAAAATCCGTAGATCCTGGGTATTTAACCTGCAGTATTACCGTCCAAATTCCTTCTTCCAGTTGTTCAGAAGTAAGATAGAATATTGTGGATTTTGAAACACCAATGTCGTAAAGTTCTTGGTCTGATTGTGATGATATGTTGTGATATATTCTTGTGACTCCCTTTTCGTCTATCCTTCTTTCTTGTTGATACCCTATATCACTGTTATCCCCCTCTATACCCTGGAAATCCATTCGAATAACATCTTGGTTAGAGAGATATGTTGTAGTTATAAATGGGTCCTCTTCATCCTCAGTAGAGAGAGTAAATGTAAATTGGTGGAAACCACCTCTAGATACATCCTCCACACCCTCTATTGTAAACTGTGCTTCAGATTCTTCCCCTAACACCTGAGTATCTGAAGAAAAGGAGGAAAAGTCTGCGTCTCCAGTATCTTCAACCTCCTCTTCTTCCTCTTCTCCGGTATCCGGCTGCTCTGTTTCTGTTTCTTCTTCCACCTCCTCAACCACAATCTCTTCCTCCTCAGGAATCTCCTCCTCTGTCTTTCTCGTCATGAAGAAAATTAATCCCCCTACTGCTCCTAGTAGGAGTAATATCCACACTGTTTTCTTTTTCATTATTAAATCTCTTAAATCTTAAATATATACATCTTACCACTTTCTAGAGGATGTTTAAAAGAACGTTTACTTGTGCTAGGATATTCATATGGCAAAAACATTCAAAATTTCCGACAAAAAGAAGGGTGTGGTAGAAAGCAAAAATACTAATATTGAGCAAGAAGAGAATAATCAAGCTCCATCTCCTACAAAAACACCTGAGACATCAGAAAAGGAGCCTGACAAGACAGAAGAGAAAAAGGACAAAGACATCGATGATAATTCTAATTCTCCTAAGTCCAAAAAAGAAGAGAAGAAAGAAAAAAAGAAACAAAAGAAGGAAGATGCCAAAAGGGAAAAAGAGAAGAAAGTAGAAAAAAAGGTAGAAGAAAAGAAAAACCCCCTTAAGAATTTTAAGTGGAAAAAGTTTCTTTTTCCTACAGTCGCTCTTCTAACACTTCTTGGTATAGGGCTTTTCTACTATTTTGGAATATACAAATTAAAACCCAAACCCTTAAGCGATGTTTTGAGTTTTGACAAAATGTTTGTTACTTCCAATCCAGATGATCGTGTTTTTACCAAAGATTTAGGACTACTTTCAAGCCCTGAAGAACCCAGAACCGAAGAAAGTTCTTTAAATGGCCTCCTTTTTTCAAAAAGTGTTATGGACAAAATGATGAATCGAAGACCAGTAGCTGTTATGGTAAACAACCATGTTCAAGCTAGACCTCTTTCTGGATTAAATAGCGCAGACATCGTAATTGAAGCTAATGTAGAGAGTGGAATTACCAGAATTCTAGCAATATTTTGGAGTAAATCTCCAGAGCAAGTAGGCCCCATTAGAAGTTTAAGACAACCTTATTTAGAATGGGCAAGTGAATATGATCCTTTGTTAATCTATGATGGTTGTGCCGAAACAGATGATCCTAGAACAAATGCTTGCGGGAATGTACATTCCTATGGCATGAAAATAATTGCAACCATTGGAGCTTGGAGATCTAATGAAGGAGGAAGAGTTAGACCCCATAACGAATTTAGTTCGGTAGAGAATGCATGGGAATATGCGGA
>CAYQYH010000042.1:0-9394 GCA_964421735.1 uncultured Candidatus Saccharibacteria bacterium
GATTTCATCAAGGGGGAAAGGTGAGCATAAGGTAAAAGGTCAAATCCTAGTTTTTCAAATAATTCAACATGCAAAGGTAAGGATGAAAACCACTCGTCACCTCTAATTACATGAGTAATTCTCATTAATATGTCATCTATTGGGTGTGCAAAATGGTATGTAGGATAACCGTCAGATTTAAGAAGTACAGCATCCATGTCATTTTCTCTTAAAGTAACACCTCCCTTTACAAGATCTTTTAAATCAAAGGTTTTCTCACTGTCTCCTGTAGAATACAATCTAATTACAAATTCCTCTTCCCTATCTAACATCTCCCCTATTTGTTGTAAACTAGTATCTCTGAACTTAGCCCATTTACCATAACAACCAGTCCTAACATTTAATTCTTTCTGTTTTTCCCTAATTTCTTCAAGTTCCTCTTCCTTAAGAAAACATGGGTATGCAAACCCCTTGGAAATTAAATCTTTTACAAAAACTTTATATATACCAAGCCTTCTACTCTGCATATATGGTCCATAATCACCACTTTCATTCTCCTCCTCTAACATACCTTCATCAAACTCTATGCCAAAACCCTTGAGTCCCTCAACTATTTGAGAAACACCGTTTTCCACTTCTCTTTCTTTGTCTGTATCTTCTATTCTTAATATGGAAACACCATCTGTTTGGTTTGCTAATTTTGTACAGGTTAAACCAGTAAAAACATTTCCTATATGCATAAATCCTGTTGGACTTGGAGCAAATCTAAGCACCATACCTTTAACTTTTCTCTCTGGATATTTTTCTAATACTTCTGCAGGAGTTTCTGTTACATTGGGAAAAAGCCTTTGCGCTAATTGGATATTTTGCTCTTTTGTTCTCATAGCAATACTGGTAATATTATGGTTGATACAATATTTAACTACTGCTAAGATTATATCATGACTTTGACTGAGGCAGCATTCTGGACAAAAAGGTTTGGGGTTATAGCACTAGGAGCATTTGTAGTGTTCACAGCAATCGTTTTGATTCTAACACTACGAGGAGAAGCCCCTATGCCTCCTCAGTACCTTACAGCTAACTATGCTTGTACACAAAACCGAAAAGAGTTTCTTGAACACAAACTTGAAATTCCCTCACTAGAGTTAGCAGAAGGATCAGAAATGGTGTTTCAAATAGATACAGATACCGGGAAGATTGATGCTTTACCTGAAATTATTAACGTGTACAGATTCAGTAATCCTGTTCAATCTGTCACTTCTCAAGCTGACGCAAAAGTTTTAGCAAATAAATTAGACCTTGATCCAGGGGCAATAATTAGGAGAGGTACAGAAAGCTACGCTTGGGTAGATAAAGAGAATGGAAAAACCTTAGAGGTTCAAGCTAAAAACCTTAACTTCATCTTCAGAACAGATGCCTCAATAATAAGGGAAGTCTCTAGAGAAAATATACTACCGTCCGAACAGGAAGCTAGATCTCAAGCTACCAACACTCTAAGGTCTCTTGGCCTGTATTGGGAAGACTACTCCAAAGGAAATCACGAAACTACTTTAATAAAAGTAAACCCAGACGGGTCTTTTAGTAAGGCTTATGCTCCCGCAGAAGCAGATTTAATTCGAGTAGATTTTACAAGAAGTAAATCTATGATAACAATACCATCAAACATTGTTGGTGCAAACAAGATGGTACAAACACTCAGTAGAAAATTTCCGGAACCACCTGTAGTTGAAACCCCCGTAATAAATGACCAAAGATTAGAAGTCTATACCTTTAACGCACGAATTTCTTTTCCCCAAACTCAAAAGAGTAATATTTCTGTATATATTGGATCCTCTGATGGGGATTCAAGTAACCGCTCCTTAAAAGGTGTATATCAAATAGAATACACTTACTGGCCTATACAGGTTGAAGCTTGCGGTACATATGAATTACTATCTCCTCAAGAAGCTATAGAAAAAGTACAGTCTGGAGAGGGAAGTTTAGTGTATCTTTTCGAAGATGGTGGCGATGATGTTGTTGAATACACTCCTAAAAGAGTTAAAAGATTTAGAGTCCTTAACCTCTTTGTGGTCTACTATGAGGCTCGAGAGGAACTTGAATTTCTCCAACCTGTATACTTAGTTTCTGGAGAAGCTGTTTTTGAAAATGACACTAAGGGCTTTTTTGACTTCTTCTATCCAGCTATAAACTACGAAATTGTACAAGACGAAATAGTTTTACCAGAGCCTGAAGTTGTAGAAGAGAAAGGTTTTGAACTGTTTTAAAAGAATAACGTATAATACTTTAATTTAACTTACTAAGTAGAAACACTGTGATGAATAGAACTCTAATAAAAGACCTCGGACAGAAGATTGGTGAACAAGTTCGCATACGAGGACGGGTCAACATAATAAGAGATCAGGGTAAAATAGTTTTCCTAATCATTAGAGACAGAACCGGCAAGATCCAAGTTGTAAATTGGGAGAAAGGACAAACAGAGGAAAATACGAAGGTAGTAAAATCTCTCACCTTAGAATCGGTTGTAGATATAACAGGCAAAGTTAAAGAAGCAAAACAAGTAGACACTGGTTATGAAATTGAGCTTGAAGAAATAAGCATAGACTCCCTTTCAGAGACACCCCTACCAATCGTCGTAGAAGGTGAACATCATGAAAACGTTTCTTCTCTGGATATGCGCTTAGATTACAGATGGATCGATCTTCGGTCCGAAAAGAACTCCCTCATGATGGAGATTGCGACAACGGTAACCAACAAACTTAGGCAGTACTGTCTTGACAATGCCTTTAATGAAATCCAAGCACCAAGAATAATTAGTGCCGCGAGTGAATCTGGAGCTAGTGTTTTTGAAGTGAAATACTTTAATAAGAAAGCATATTTAGCACAGTCACCCCAATTTCACAAACAGATGGCAATAGCTGCTGACCTTGAGAGAGTTTTTAACATTGGCCCTGTATTTAGGGCTGAGAAATCATTTACAACAAGGCATCTTACAGAGTACACAAGTTTTGATGTAGAGATAGCATATATTGATTCCTACAAGGAACTATGTGTCTTTGAACAAGAAATGATAAAAAGCATGCTAAGAAAGATAAAGGAAAAATATGGTAAGAAGATTCAAGATGTCTTTAACACAGACATAATAATACCTGATGGAGATTTTGAATATACAACTGTAAAAGAAGCAAAGGAGATGCTTGCGAAAGAAAACATTTCAAGCAAGAGCATGGGTGACTTTTCTCCAGAAGAGGAAAGAGCACTGTCTGAGATTGTAAAAGAAAAAACCGGAAGCGAATTTCTCTTTGTTACAGAGTATCCACATTCCAGCCGAGCTTTCTACCACATGAAGGACCCTAAGAGTCCAGATATAGCTCTAGGGTACGACCTCTTTTGGAATGGAGTCGAAATAACAACAGGAGCCCAAAGAGAGCACAGGATTGAAAAATTAGAGGAGAATGCTAAAGAACGTAATGTTGATTTAGAATCCCTAGCAGATTACTTGGAGTACTTCAGGTATGGTTGTCCACCACATGGAGGATTTGCAATAGGAACAGAGAGACTCCTTATGAAATTATTAAACTTCAAGAGTATACTAGAAACCACATATCTTCCCAACACACCAAACAGGCTTGGGAAGTTAATTACACAGAAACCCTAGTCCCAAGATCTCCACTCTTTTACATTAAATTGTATACTCTCCCTTCCATTCCACACATTAATATCTGGGGAACCTAGCACATCTATACTCATTCCCTCCTTTAGAGTCTCTACATCTTCTCCACACCCAAATAGAAGAAGTGTCATACTCCCTGAGCCTTTACCTTCCACAGATAACTTAAGATGGTTATTATCCTGGCCCATCACCTGCTTATTTTTAATCAAAAGATCCTTTACACAAACTTTTGGTTTAGGATTTCCAAAACCTAGGGGCTCCAATCTTCCTAATTCATTAATTAAATCTTTAGTAATATCTGAACTTTCTAAGAGTATTTCAATGTCTAGTTTAGGCTGTAATTGTTCCTCTGTAATTTCCTTGTTCGCATACTCTACTAAACCTTCTTTAAAAAACTCTAAGTTTTCTTCTGTAATACTGAAACCCGCTGCTAGTTCATGACCTCCGTACCTGTCTAATTGAGCCTTAAACTCATCAAAAGCACTTGTAATATTAAAATCCTTAATACTTCTAGCAGAGCCTTTAATTAAGTCATCTGTTTTGGTAGCGACTACAACAGGTCGGTAATACAGTTGCTGCAATTTACCAGCAACCAAACCGATTATCCCCTCGTGCCAATCCTCCCCTACTACAAAAAGAAGTTTGTCTCCACTTCCTTTCACCGCTTCTTTTGCACTCTCAAATATTTCAGTAGTCATTTTCTGCCTCTGAAAGTTGGTTGTTTCTAGAACATTTGCAATATCTTTACATTTTTCTTCATCCTGGCTAACTAAAAGACGTACGGCTTCCATTGGAGAAGCTATTCTTCCAGCGGCATTAATTCTGGGTCCTAAAACATAACCTAAATGATATGACTGCACCTCTTTTGGTTCAATCCCAGCTCTTAGCGTTAACATTCTTAATCCTAATCTCTTACCTTTATTAATTTCTTCTAAACCTTCTTTTACAAAAACCCTATTTACATCTAAAAGAGGCATGACGTCAGTGACAGTAGCAAGGGCTACTAGGTCCAATCCATATCTTAGATCTTCTGGCATATCAAGAGATTTGCGAATTGCTTGAATGAGAAAATATACAACAGCGGTTCCACAAATTTCGGTATATGGATACTCTTTTTTAGGGTACATTTGATGAACAAGGGGATATTCCAATCCTACACTCTTGCTAAGTAAATCCTCTGGAGGAAGGTGGTGGTCCGTAACTACAAAGTCAAGATCTTTGTCTTTCATGAAGGTATTTATTAATTCCTTATCTCTAACTCCACAATCTACTGTTATTACAAGGTCTGCACCAAGATCTAAAACATCCTCTAAAGATTTCTCTGTAAGACCATATCCCTGATCCACTCTGTCTGGGATGTAAGGAAGAACACCTACTTCCTTTTCTAAATGTTGGGACACATCTCTGTATAAAAATTCCCACAGTAAACTGGTGGAACATATACCATCTGCATCATAGTCCCCATGTATTACTATTTTACTTCCCTTCTTAACATGTTCTATGATCTTCTTAGTAGCAGCCTTAGTGTCATGTAACTTTTCGAAATTGGGTACATTCTCAATCTCTGGATTGAGAAACATTTCCCTTTCTTTAATACCCCTAACTTCAAGTATGTGTTCTACTACATCTTGAGTTTTTTCTTCAGGAAGCACCCACTCCCTTCTACTTGCTAGACTCATTATCTATCAGTTTTTTAATTAAATCCCAATTAAAGCCTTTTCTTTTTAAGTAATCTATTTTCTTTCTGTCTTTAATTGTAATCTTTTCTTCCTTGTATTTCTTCTTGTACGTGTCTTCTAAAACCTTAAACTCATCCTCTACCAATTCATCAACCTTACTTCTCGCTATTTCTTTGTTTACACCTTTAGACATTAGTTCTGAAACTAGAATCATTTTACCTCTTGGTCTGTTTTTAATTCTAGAAAGTATGAACTGTTCCGCAAACTCCTCATCGTCTATGTATCCATATTCGTTTAGTTTTTCAATTACTTCATTAAATATCTCTTCCAGTTGAGAGTTGTCTATTTCCTTGTACCAAGATCCCTTCTTCTTAATGGAAAGTGTTTTTAAATATCTTCTAAGCTGAAATTCAGTCTTAAGAGTTCTGGAAACATATGACAAGGCTCTTTGAGAGAATCTGGATTTAAGTTCTTCAAAAAGAATTTCATCCAACTTTTTAACATCTACTTCTTTATCATCATAGATATTAAATTTGGCTACTGCATCCAGAGAGAGTCCACAAAAAAAATCTCCATCTATGTACATATTAACCCTGGAACTATCTTTCTTTTGAGAGGATAGTTTAGTTACCTTCATTATTTAACCTTAGCTTTTACTTCTTTTACAATTTTTGCTTTAACCTTTTTATCTTCTCTTAAAAATTCTGAGGAAGCTTCTTTACCCTGTCCTAGCTGTGTATCCTCATAGCTATACCAAGACCCTTTCTTTTCAACTACTCCTAATTCTAAAGCTGCGTCTATTATACTGCTCTCCTTATCTATACCTAATGGATATATCATATCAAAAGTAGCCTCTTTAAATGGAGGAGCCATTTTATTCTTGGCTACCTTAACCTTCCTAACATGTCCAATTATTTGTCCATCCTTTAGTATCTTGTCTTTTTGCCTAATGTCTAACCTAACAGAGGAGTAAAACTTCAAAGCTCTACCTCCTGTTGTTGTTTCTGGATTTCCAAACATTATTCCAATTTTCATCCTTAATTGGTTTATGAAGATTACAGTAGTTCCGGTCTTACTGGTTATGGCTGTAATTTTCCTTAATGCTTGAGACATTAACCTAGCTTGCAATCCCATATGACTGTCTCCCATATCTCCCTCTATTTCAGCCCTTGGAGTAAGTGCTGCTACAGAGTCTATCACTATTACACCAAACGCCGCAGATCTAACTAAAGTTTCAAGAATTTCAAGAGCTTGTTCTCCAAAATCTGGTTGAGAGATGTACAGGTCATCTAATTCTATCCCAATATTCTTAGCATAGGTTGGATCAAAAGCATGCTCCGCATCTATCATGGCTGCTGTTTCTCCTTTCTTTTGTGCTTCAGCCAAAATATGTAGAGCCAAAGTTGTTTTTCCAGATGACTCTGGCCCATATATTTCTACTATTCTTCCTTTAGGAACACCTCCTATTCCAAGAGCAATATCAAGAGAAAGAGCACCAGTAGAAATTACGTCTACATCTATCTTCTTGTCTCCACCAAGCTTCATTATGGAGCCTTTCCCAAACTGCTTTTCTATTTGAGAAACAGCCATATCTATTGCTTTACTTTTAGGGGACTTTGTTTCCTTTGTACTCTTTTTGCTTTTTGTTTTAGTAGTTTTTTTCTTTTTACTTGTTGCCATGATTATTTATCATAAAATTAATATATATTCAGAATAACAGAGTAAACTAGTTAGGTCAAAAAAGAAAACTTACCTATTAATTAACCGATAACAATTTTATATTATTAAGGTTTCTAGTACTTTGGACAAGTTTCCAATTAAAGCAGTCCTTAGGTCTTCCCTTTCCCTTATATACCTAGCTATCTCTATTTGCACAGAGGGTACTCTCAATCTTGAAGCTACAAATTCACCTAGTTCTTCTTGGGGTGTTTCTGGAAATCTTAGGATGAGAATATTAGCACCCTTTAAAGCAAATCTGTTTATTCCTTCTTTTATTGTCCTTGCTAATCTAATTGATTTAGAGAATTTGGTTGGGTAATAGATTTCTATGTCATACTGCTTATGTTCCTTTAGACCGTGTAGGTCTATAAAATACTCAATATCATTTCCTTCAACTATCTTCCTTATTTCCTGTTTGTAGGGATTGTTCTCTTCCTTGTGGTAATTGTAATCATAGTCAGATTCATCTGTCAGTACTATTCCAAATGAACCTATATTTTTACAAACTTGTTCTACTATGGTATCTGTATGTGCCTCCCCTATCTTGTATGCCCTACTGAGTTTTGGTCTTTTGTGAGGATATACGTGAGGAGCAGAGAGTAGTATAGGTGTAGAGCCTGAAATTGTTTTAAAAACGGGTGATTTCATTAATATATAAGTTAGCACATATTGCGCATTTTTTCCAAATGTGTGAGAATTTACTTGGGGTAAGAAGAAAGAAACAGACCAAGTAATGTCTGTATAAGAGATAAACACATTCTCTTGTATCTAGAAATAGGAAAAGGGGGTAAAATACCCCCTTTTTAAACAACTAAAATCTTTCTTAAGGTTTAACCTTCCTCTAAAAGTTTTCCCTTTTCTCCCTCCTCTACCCCTAACCCTTCCTCTTTAACTTTATCTATCTTCCTTTCCAGTTGATTAAACCTAGTCGTACTTACAGTGTCATACTGCTTTCTCAATGAACCTATCCTATCTCCAATTTTATAAAATTCTTCAGAGAACTTACCAAACTCTTTTTCAAAAGATTTAACATGCCCTATGATACTGTATATATTCTTCTGAACTCTGAAATTCTCATAAGACTGCCTTATCATCCTAAGTATTGCTGTAAAACTAAAGGGACCTGCTAGTATAACTTTCTTAGACATAGCCTCTTGAGAAAGCTCTGGCATCTTGTCATATATGTAGGAAAATATCATTTCATTAGGTATAAACAGTATCACAAAGTCTACTGTCTTGTCTTCAGGATTAATGTAATCCCTAGAGGTAACCTGCTTAATCTTTTCCTTAACATCTCTCTCAAAATCCTTCATATATTTCTCCTTCATACCCTTGTCTTCAGTCTCCGACATTTTCTGAAGATTTGCGTAGGGGAATTTAGAGTCTACATTTATTCTGGTACCATCTGGAAGGAATACTGCAAAATCTGGTCGTGTCTTAGATCCCTTCTGTTCTTTATTAAACTCGTAGTCTACCCCCCTTACAAAACCAGCCATCTGAAGTAAGTCATCTGCTACTCTTTCTCCAAACTGTCCCCTTACCTGGTTATCTGAAAGCACCTTTTTAAGATTCTCTGTACTTACAGACAACTCCTTTGTTATTTTCCTACTCTCTTCTACAGAGTTCTTTAATGTGGCATACGAATCTATTCTCTCCTTTTCAGCAACCTTCAAATATTCCTCCATACTCTGAACTATCCTTGAGATCTCTTTTCTTTTATTTTCTAAATCTACTCTATTTTGTTTAGTTTCAGAACTAAGAGATTCCTTAGCAGTTCTTACAAGATATTCATTAGCTTCCATCAAGGCTTTAGGCACTAAATCCTCCAAGTTTTTCTGTATACTTTCTGAAATTTCCTCACTGTTAGCTCCTTGCCCTCTTTTTAGGATGTAAAAAAGACCTACTCCTAGTAAAATTCCTCCTATTAGTGCTACTATTACTTCTATCATGGTGGTAAAATGTGTAATGTTATCTTGTGATATTATAGTACAAATATGAATACGAAACTATCTACCAAACAGTGGGTATTTGTAAAAAACCTGTTTTTAACTACCATACTAGGGGGAATCATAGGGATTTTAAACTACCTTTTTAATATTTTCGTTGCAAGATATACTGACCAGAACGTCTTTAGTACCTTTAGTGCAGCTTTGGGAATAATATATTTAGTCCAAATTCCTGCTGTAGCTATACAGTCGGTTGTTACAAAGGGTGTTGCTAAAAACAAAGGTGCAAGATTAGATCATTACAAGTGGTACTCATTTGGTGTGTTTTCACTCTTAGGTATTATTTTCTCAATTCTCTTTTTCTTAGCTAGAGGTACTATTGCAGATATTGCCAACATCCC
>CAYQYH010000043.1:0-7697 GCA_964421735.1 uncultured Candidatus Saccharibacteria bacterium
TAAAATCCCAGCAGGAGCTTATGATGGTATGATTTTAAGATTCAGAGGGGGAGGCAATGCAGGTAGAAATAATGGAACTCCCGGTGATTTGTATATAGAAATAGAGGTTGAGGCATCAGAGAAGTTTGAAAGAAGAGGAAACGATATCTACTCCCAAGAATCTATTCCTGTACACATTGCTGTTTTGGGAGACACTATTAAGGTTAAAACAATATTTAAGGAAGTGAATTTAAAGATTCCTAAGGGTACCCAACCAGGAACAATATTTAAACTTAAAGGTAAGGGATGTCCTGTATTCAATGAAGAAGATAAAAGAGGAGATCACTATGTCAGAGTTGATGTAGATATCCCCACGAGATTAAGCAGAAAGGAAAAGAAACTCTGGCAAGAGCTAGGGGGGGAGAGTTAGGGAAAGTTAATACCTTTAGTTTGTGTCAAAACCTTTCTGTGACAACGACTATATCACTTTTCCACACTGTTTTTAATATTCTATAGGGCAAATAATCCCCCTCTGTAGATATGATTTTGACTTATATTCCCCTTTTTTCCCCTATAGAATATTAAAAATTCCTAAACGAAGGCATATAGTCTGTATAAGGTCGGGGTTCTGTACATAACTTAGTTTATTGTGTTCTATTATTAACTTATGCTATACTAGACACGAAAGTTATACAAAGAGGAGGGTGAGGATAATAATTCTCACCTTTTTTTTTAGACTATATTTTTAGACTATAATCTCCTCAGAGTATAAAGAGTATAATATCAATATTATATTATTAATATTTAATTTAAAAAATTAAACAACAATGGCAATGATGTCAGAATTTATTTCCTCAATAAACCAAATAGCGGCAGAAAGAGGAATAGAAAAAGAAGAAATATTTAAAGCCTTAGAGGATGCAATCCTTGTCGCATACAAAAAAGAAAAATTCTCAGAAGAGGAAAGAGAGGACGAAGTTGGTAGTAATTTAACCGTTGAGTTAGATAGGGAGACAGGAGAATTCAAATTAATTGCAACAAAAGAGGTTGTAAAAAAGGCTACGGACAACGATATAGAGATATCCATAGAGGAAGCTGAAATGATTTCTCAAAGTGTTGAGGTGGGAGATTCAATTCAAATTGAGATGCCTACTGAGGACTTTGGTAGGATAGCTGCACAAACAGCAAAGCAAGTGATTCTTCAAAAGATCAGGGAGTCAGAGAAAGAGGCTGTAATTAGTGAATACAGTGATAGAGTTGGAGAAGTCTTCACTGCGTTAATGCAAAGAATGCAAAGAGGTCAGGTGATATTCGAGATAGGTAAGGCTACAGCATATATGCCACCGGAAGAGCAAATTCCTAATGAATTTTACAGACTTGGAGATAGATATAAGGTTTTGCTTAAGGATATTGTGGACTCTCAGATGATAGTTTCAAGATCAGACCCTAAATTTTTGATAGAACTTTTCAAGTTAGAAGTACCTGAAATAGAATCTGGGGTTTTGGAAGTTAAAGCTATAGCGAGAGAAGAAGGTTCTAGAAGTAAGATGGCTGTTAACTCTACCCAGGAGGGTGTTGATCCAATAGGATCTTGTGTTGGGCAAAGAGGTATCCGAATTGCAAATGTAATGAATGAGCTAGGAGAGGAAAAGATTGATATAATAGAGTGGGATGATGATCCTGAGGTTTTTGTAGCTAAGGCTTTAAGTCCAGCTAAGGTAGAAGATGTGAAAATAAAGGATGAAACAGCTACGGTAACTGTAGAGGATGACCAGCTTTCATTAGCTATTGGAAGAGATGGTCAAAATGTAAGATTGGCATGGAAATTAACGGGATACAAGATAGATATAGTTGGTTCGGGAGGAGAAGTTATTACAAAAGAGGATGTAGAGGAGGTAAAGAAAACTAAAAAAGGAGAAGATGAAGAGAGAGAGAAGGAAAAAGGGGAAGAAAAGGACAAGAAATCAGAGGAGAAAGATGGAAAGAAAAGGGAATCTAAAAAAGAACCCGAAAAGGAAGATGAGAGGTCAGAGTAATTTAATATTTAGAACAATAGAATGTTTAAAGATAGTAAAAAAACAACTAAGGATGTTAAGAGCACAAAGCCTTGTGCTAGACCCCCTATTGTCACTATCTTGGGACATGTAGATCACGGTAAAACAACCATACTAGATAAAATTAGAGGAAGTAATGTCCAAGATTGCGAAGCAGGTGGGATTACTCAAAAAGTTTCTGTATTTACTGTAGACGTATCAGAAGATAAAAGAGTAACCTTTATAGATACCCCAGGTCATGAGGCCTTTGATCTAATGAGAGTTCGAGGGGGAAGCATCGCAGACATTGCACTTTTAGTTGTTGCGGCAGACGCTGGAGTTAAGCCACAGACTAAAGAATCTATAGATATAATTAATGATTCAGATGTTAAACCAATAGTTGTAATTAACAAGACAGATCTTCCAAATATACAGTTAGGAAAGGTTAAAAGAGAAATTGTAAACGGTGGTTTACAGATAGAGGGACTAGGAGGAGATGTTCCTGTGGTGGAAGTCTCTGGGAAAACCGGAAAGGGAATAGATGAACTTCTGGATCTAATACTCCTTGTCGCAGAGGTTGAAGGTATTGAGGAAAAGGAAGAGCTTCCAAAAGAAGTTTTAGGAGAGGCTTTTGTCCTAGAATCCGTAAAAGACCAACACAAAGGAAACATTTCCTCAATAGCCTTAATACAAGGTTCAATCTGTCAAGGTAATTGGTTAGGATACAGATTAGACAACGAAATGGTCATTGAAAAAGTTAAAGGCATGATGACAGAGGAAGGTAAAAGTTTTTATGTTCTAGATAAAGGTTGTGGAGGCAAGATAATGGGAATCTCTAATCTCTTAGAGCTTGGGACAAAGGTATACGCACTAGAAAAGAAAGATGAGAAATTGCTCAAATCTTTGTTAAAAGAAAAAGAGAAAGAGGAAGAGGAAGAACTAACAATGGAAGAGTTTTTTACAGTAAAAGAAGAAGACGTAGGGGAATTTTTAAATGTAATTGTAAAAAGCTCTTCCGAAGGTTCTTTGGAAGCTATACTTAATTCATTAAGTAAGATACAAGAGGATGAGTATAGAGTAAACATAGTAGATTCAGGAGTGGGAAATATTTCTCTTAAAGACGTAGAGCTAGCAGAACTATCAAAATCAATAGTAATAGGCTTTGAAGTAGAGATAGAGTCAGGAGTTCTTAATTACGCTAAAAAGAAGAGAATATTGGTGAAAAGATATGACATAATATACAAACTATTGGAAGAAATAGAAGAAGCAGTTTCTTTAATGTCTCTGCCTTCTACTACTGAAGAAGAAATTGGTGAGGCAACTGTAAGAAAGCTATTTATACTCTCTGATGGTACAAAGATATTGGGTTCAAGGGTTGAGGAAGGATACCTTAAGCAGGATCATAAGTGTGATATTGTAAGGGATGATGAAATAACTGGAGAAACAAAGATCAAGACACTGAGGATTAACAAGGAGAAGGTAAATGAGGTCCAAAAAGGTTTTGATTGTGGTATCCAGTTGATGGATAATGAGTTGGAAGTTATGGAGGGTGATGAAATACATTGTTATAAGGTAGTTAAATAATCAATTATGCTTGACAGATATCCTATAACGTTATACAATAATCTTTGTTTTCATAGAGGAATTTCTCTTGATTCTGCAATTATATAATGCTAACCTATACTAACGCTATGTCATTAAACAAGGATGAAAAAGTTAAAATTGTGAAGGAGTTTGCTCTACACGAGGGAGATACTGGTTCCCCTGAAGTACAAATAGCACTTCTTACTAAACAGATAGAAGATTTAAGTGAACATCTTAAGAAACACAGAAAAGACAATCACTCCAGAAGGGGTCTTTTAAATATGGTAAGCAAGAGAAGAAGATTGATACAATATTTAAAGGAAAACGAACCTAAGAGACACAAAGAGCTTTCAAAAAAGTTGAAGATTTAGTATTTTTTCAACCCTCTTTCTTTGTAAAAACTTTCCATTTAAAATATATGGGTCAATGTGTTATTGATCATATATAATAAATAATACAAATAATAATTTTAATAATATAAATAAAAATGTTTAACGAGATAAAACACGAGTTTGAGATGGAGGGTAGGAAGTGTTCCTTTGAAACGGGGAAATTAGCTCTTAAGTCAGAGTCCTCGATCTTAGCAAGAATGGGAGATACAGTAATTACAGTAAATGTAAATTCCAAAAAAGCTTCTGGAGAGTTAGATTACTTTCCTCTTTCTGTAGAATATATTGAAAAGTTTTATGCATCTGGAAAAATAAGTGGATCTAGATTTGTAAAAAGAGAAAGATTTCCTACAGATGATGCTGTTCTAAGAGCAAGAATGATAGATAGAGCAATAAGGCCACTATTCCCAGAAGATTACAAGGATGAAGTAAGCATCATAATTACAGTTATGTCATATGACGAAAATGATGATCCTTTAGTTCTCGCAATGAATACAGTTTCTGTAGCTTTAATGAATTCTAAATCTCCTTTTGAGAAACCAATTGCTGGAGCTAGAGTTGGCTATGAGGAAGGTGAATATGTACACTCGCTAAAGACTATGGACGAAACAACTGAAGGGGAGTCTATGGACTATGTAGTTGCTGGAGATGGAAAGACTTTCTCAATGATAGACGCAGGTTGTTATGACATAGATGAAGATATTGTAATAAAGGGAATGGAAAAATCTCTTGAATTTATGAAAGCATGGTTAAAAGAACAGAACAGCTTCTTAAAGAAACTAGAACCTAAAGATAAATCATACGAAGCTATGGGGTTAGACGAAGAGGTTGTAGAGAAAGTAAAAGAATTCTTAGGAGAAAAGAGAATCAAGGAGAATCTACAGAAGGCAGACTCAGACACTCATGAAGATACAAAGAACGAATTACACGAAAAATTCGATGGTAAGTATTCTAAATCTTCCCTAGATGATGCATACGACCTATTACTCAAGAAAGCTCTAAGAAAATTAGTGATAGAAGAGGACATTAGAGTAGACGGTAGAAAGATGGAAGAAATTAGAGAGATGGCAGTTGAAACAGATCTACTACCTAGAGTTCACGGTTCAGCATTATTTACAAGAGGTAAAACCCAGACATTGACAGTAGCAACACTAGGAAGTTTAAGAGATGTTAAGTTAGTAGATGATATGGAGGGAGAAAGAGAGAAGAGATATATGCATTTCTACAATGATCTTCCATTTGTATACGGAGAAGCATACAGACCAAGATTAATTCCAAGTAGAAGAGCTGTAGGTCATGGAATGTTAGCAGAGAAAGGACTCCTTCCTGTTATTCCTCTAGAAGAGGAATTCCCATACACGATGCTTGTTATGAGTGAAATACAGGGAGAGAATGGTTCAAGCTCAATGGCATCTGCTTGTGGTTCAAGCATGGCATTAATGGTAGCAGGAGTTCCAATTAAAAAGGCAGTCGCTGGAATAGCTTGTGGTTTGGTAATGGAAGATGAGAAAAACTTCAAGGTATTTACAGACATGCAAGGAGTAGAAGATTTCTATGGCCACATGGACTTTAAGGTAATTGGGACTAAGGATGGTGTTACTGCTGTTCAAATGGATACCAAAACCAAAGGTCTTACTATGGAGGTAGTGAAAGAGGCATTTAGACAATGTAAACAAGCAAGACTTAAAGTTTTAGAAAAGATGGAAGAAGCAATTCCAGGACCTAGAGAGAGTATGTCAGAACATGCACCTAGAGTTGTACAGATGAAAGTCCCTAAAGATAAGATAGGAGATATCATTGGTCCAGGCGGAAAGAATATTAGGGAGATATCAGAAATAACTGGTGCTGAGCTAGAAATAGAAGAGGATGGAACTGTAAACATATATAGTTCTTCTCAAGAATCTATAGACAAAGCAAAAGAGTTAGTAGCTGGTTATGACTTCCACCCAGAGGTAGGTAAAGTCTACAAAGGAAAAGTAGCTTCAATAATGAAGTATGGAGCATTCGTAGATCTTGCACCTGGTGTAGCAGGACTACTTCATGTCTCTGAAATGGCAGATGAGTTTGTAAAAGACGTTGGTAAATATGTAACGGAGGGAGAGACTATAAAGGTAAAGGTCATAGGTGTAGACAGCCAAGGTAAGATAAAACTAAGTATAAAAGGGTTAGACGAAGAGGAGAAGTAGAACTTCTTTAGAAATCACTTTTAAAATGTAAGATATTCTGCCTAAGGGAGGATTTGGTTCCTCCCTTTTCTTGTTTTATATCTTCTTTTTTATGTTAAACTTATTTTAAGGTAAAAATAAATTTAATTTAGAAATTATATGGATAAAAAACTAAAAAATCTTCACATCTTTAATTTTGTAATAGCTCTGTTCCATGCAATACAGGGAATATTTGTTTTAATACTTAGTGATCCTGACAGGGGGATAGTACCAATTACAATTAATTACCTTACTTTTGATGTAGAGGCCCAGACTCTTTTACCAGCTACAGAGCAGATTGCGGAGGTAAATATTGCATGGTTTGTAGCAATATTTTTCTTTATGAGTGCTTTTGCGCATTTGTTTATATCAACGGTATATAGAAAAAGATATGAAGAAAACCTTTTACTGGGTATTAACAAAGTTAGATGGTATGAGTATGCACTTAGTGCTAGTGTAATGATGATAGCAATTAGTTTTCTAACCGGAATATATGATCTTGCAAGTTTGGTTATGATATTTAGTTTAGATGCTTTGATGAATCTTCTAGGTTTAGCTATGGAGGTACATAACAGTAAAAAGGAAAAAGTTAATTGGCTAACTTACATACTAGGTTGTTTCGCAGGTATAGTCCCTTGGGTAGTGTTCGGAATTTATGTGTATGGTGCGAGTAAGTATGGGGGAGGAAATATCCCAGATTTTGTTTATTGGATATACGTAAGTATATTTATATTCTTTAACAGCTTTGCTGTTAATATGATATTGCAATACAAGAAGGTTGGCTCTTGGAAGGACTATCTCTACGGAGAGAAGGTGTATATTATCCTTAGCTTAGTGGCAAAATCTCTATTAGCTTGGCAAGTGTTTGGAGGAACCTTGAGACCCTAGCTCTTTTCTCCTAAAGGAATGATATAGCACGATTTTGTAGTACGATTCCGCTTGTAAAAGAGTCGTCTGCTATATACTTACTTTCTATCTTTCTCTCCTTAACGTTTTTTACAATATCCTTTGTTTTCTCAACCCAAACCTTTAATCTCTTATCATACTCTCTTGTGTCTAGTTCTTCTATATACCCTTCTAATTCGTTGGCAAAATATTCTGCTTTATCGTAGTTTTCATCCAGAACAAAGTTCCCAATTCTAGAGAGGTTGGTTGTCATATCCAAGATTAATGATTTTGTATCTAAGGTTTTTAAATCTACCATCCTAATTTTTCTTTTAATATATTATTAATATCTTCTCTGATGTCTACACTTAGAACTTCCCTGCTTGGATTATTATCTCTTGGTCTTATATTAATAATAGAATCATAGTCTATTATTTTAGAGTTTAGATCATAACCTCCACCCCACAGGTTGTTTTGTAAACTACCATCTTCTAGCAAAAGCTGTTCTCCTTGGAAGTGTCTGTCTCCTCCTATTGTTAAGTTTCCAGTATCTATATCTACCACGAACTTAATATAGCCGTCTAAATCATGACTAGCTTTTTCTATCTGTTCTTTTGTGGCTT
>CAYQYH010000044.1:0-5674 GCA_964421735.1 uncultured Candidatus Saccharibacteria bacterium
AGGTGAGCCCCCTAGAGACCTTAAGAAGCTTCAAGGACTACCTGGGGTAGGTTACAAGACTGCTAACGTATTTTTAAACGACCTTTATCATGAAAATCAAGGAATTGCTGTAGATACACATGTTATGAGAGTTGCTAAAGCATATGGATTATCGAAAGGGTCAGACTCCACTAAGGTCGCTCATGACCTAGAAAAATTATATCCTAAAAAAGATTGGTATAAAGTTAATTCAAATTTTGTTTTGTATGGGAGGTACATATTAAAGGCTAGGAAGCCTGATTGGGAGAGGGTCGTTTTAAAGGAAGAGATTAAAAAAGACTATTATGATAGGGCTGAGGGTGTTCTAAAGTAGGTCTGTTTCTATACTATTCTTGTTACATAGGTCTTTTCTTTCTTCAGATTTCTTTATAGGCCTAGTAGGGCGGGCCTCTCTGTGATATAATCGATCTGCAACATTTAATATTAGTAGTATGCAAGTACTCGTTGCAAAGTATTGCATCGCCAGTGGGAGAATCCTGATGGATAAAAATAAAAAACAGAGTGAAGAAGCGTATTCCCAGATCGATAATTTTTTAGAAGATAGTGGGAATCAAATTAAAACATTTTCAAGAGGAGATATTGTAGAAGGTACTGTAGTCGATGTTAGAGACGGTCTTTTAATTGTTGACATAGGATTTAAGTCTGAGGGAATTGTAGCAGGAAAAGAGCTTAAAAGTGAGCTTGTAGACTGGAGAGAGCTTGAGGTGGGAGATAAGGTTATGGTTTATGTTGTTAAACCAGAAGATGATGAGGGACAGTTAGTACTTTCAATTAGGAGAACACAGCAAGCTACGGCATGGTTGAATTTGGTTAAGGCTAAAGAAGAAAACAAGATTGTTGAAACAGTAGTAGTTGAATCTAATAATGGTGGGTTAATTGTTGAAATAAGTAAGGATATTAGAGGGTTTATACCAACATCTCAGTTGGATGCCTCAAGAGTTTATTCTGGTGGTGTAAGGCAAGTGGGTAAGGATATTTCTTCAAAAGTTCAAAAGAGGTTGAGTGGATTAATAGGGGAGAAAATATCTACAAGAATTATTGAATTAGATAGAGAGAAGAATAGGATTATTCTTTCTGAGAAGATGGTAACTCAAGCTAGAGATTTAGAGCAAAGAGAAAAGACATTAAACAAGGTGAAAGAAGGAGACACCCTAGAGGGTACTGTTAGTGGTATTACACCTTTTGGAGTATTTATTAATGCAGAAGGACTTGAGGGATTAGTGCATCTTTCTGAACTTTCTTGGGATAAAGTTGAAGATATTGGTAATTTTTACTCTGTAGGTGAAAAGGTTAAAGTTATGGTAATAGGGGTTTCTGATGGAGGCAAGAGGGTAGCTTACAGTATTAAGAGGTTACAAAAGGATCCATGGTCAGAGGCTATAGCTAAGTACAAAGTTGGAGATATTGTAAAGGGAGAAGTCCAAAAAGTTGTACCTTATGGAGCTTTTGTAAGAATAGATAAGGGTTTGAATGGATTAATTCATATTTCAGAACTTTCTGACAAATTAGTTAAGGATCCTGCAGATATTGTTAAAGAAGGTGACGAGGTTAAGGTTAAGATACTTTCTATCTCTTCAACTGAAAGACATCTAGGGCTAAGTTTGAAAGCTACATCTAAGGATGACAAGGTTTCTAAACCAAGGAAGAAAATTTCCAAGGAAGAACTTGCGTCTGTAGTTGACAGTGCAGTAGAAGAAGAAATAGCTCCTAAAAAGTAAGTACTCAAAAATATATAGTATAATAAAGAATGCCAATGAAGGTTGTTAAAAAGCCACAATCCATATTTAATCGTCTTAGTAGGAATGCAAATATTTCTCTTAGAAGTGCATCTTTGGTATCTGAGCATTTTAAGGAGAAGAAAATATCTGTGACGAGTATGTTTGTTGGGATATTACTTAACGAAGAGTGTATTGCAACTAGGGTCGTAGAGGAAATGGGTTTGCATAGATCAGAGATACTAAAAGATCTCTTTGATGGTAAAGTAGTTGAGGTCACAGGAAACACATCTTCTATTAAAGAACTATCATTTTCTACTAAAGCTCAAGAGGTTTTTAGAAAGGCTTTTGATCACGCACAAAAGATGTCTCATGTGTACGTAGGTACAGAGCATTTAATGCTTGCAATATTACAGTCAAAGGAGTCTAAACTTTCAAAGTTAGAGAAACTAGGTCTTACATACAGAGCCTTTAGGAAAAGTCTTGGGGCTTTAGCAATGTATCCTATTGGGATCTTGACGAAGCCAAAAGATATGCACATGCAAGGGCAGTCGGAGAGTATAATAGAGCATTTAGGAATAGAGCTTGTTGAATTAGGTAGGGAGGGAAAGTTAGATCCGGTAATTGGTAGGGAGGATGAAATAGAGCATTTAATAAACATTCTTAGTAGAAGAAAGAAGAATAATCCCTTAATAATAGGGGAGGCAGGTGTTGGGAAAACGGTTTTAGTAGAAGGTTTAGCACAAAAGATAGCAGATGGACAAGTTCCTTCATCCTTAAGAGATATGGAGATAATATCTCTTGATGTTGCAAGTATAATGGCTGGAAGTAAGATGAGGGGAGATGTAGAGGAAAAGGTTATGGCTATAGTACAGGAAGTCATATCTAGTCCTAATATTATTCTCTTCATAGATGAAATTCACAATATTGTTTCTCCTGGGGGTTTGCCAGGCAGTTCTTCTGATATAGCATCCATTCTTAAGCCAGCGCTTCTTCAGGATGAATTTAGGTGTATAGGGGCGATTACAACTGAAGATTACAGTAGTAACTTTGAGGAAGATAATGCCTTAGCAAGAAGGTTTCAGCCGATATACCTAGAAGAGACGTCAGAGGAAGACACTCTGGAAATATTAGAGCACATAAAGCCAATTTTGGAAGCTCATCATAATGTAAGAATAGGGGAAGAGGCTCTTAAAGCAGCGGTTTCTTTGTCTGACAGGTACGTTACTGACAGATATTTACCAGATAAAGCAATCGACCTTTTGGATGAAGCTGCGGCTTCAAAAAGATTAAAAATAGAGTCAGGATACAAGGAACTTTCGTCCCTCATAGCAAAGTTAAAGAGTACAAAAAAGATAAAAGGGACAAAAGTTGCAAAAGGAGAAATGGAAAAAGCTCTTAAATTGCAAGAGAAGGAGGATAAACTTAAAAAGAAGGTTGAAAAGATAGAAAAGGCTTGTCTTAAGAAAAAAAAGAGTGCAAGTAACGAGGTTAATACTGAAGATATTCGGGATATAATTTCTAAATGGACAGGAATACCCTTAAATACCCTTGGGAGTAAGGAGAAAGAAGCGCTTTTGGAATTAGAAGACAACCTTAAAAAGGAGGTAGTAGGTCAAGAAGAGGCGTGTTCTTTGGTTGCTTCTGCTATAAAAAGAGCTAGGACAGGGATAGTTGACACAGAGAGGCCTTGGGCATCGTTTCTTTTTCTTGGTCCTACAGGGGTAGGGAAGACAGAGTTGGCAAAAGTGTTAACAAAAGAGCTTTTTGGAGATGAAGATAAGCTTGTGCAGATAGATATGAGTGAGATGATGGAGATGCATAGTGTTTCCAAGCTTATAGGCTCTCCTCCGGGATATATAGGTTATCAGCACGGGGGTTGGTTAACGGAGAAGGTTAGGAGAAATCCACACAGTGTTATTCTCTTTGATGAAGTGGAAAAGGCACATCCTGATGTGTTAAATGTACTATTGCAGATCTTAGAGTATGGACATTTAACGGATGGTAGGGGTAGAAAGGTTAATTTTAAGAATACCGTTGTGATATTAACTTCAAACATAGGTGCAGAGGAAATTAGTAAGGACAAGGTTTTGGGCTTTGGAAAGAAGGGAACAAAAGGAAGGTCTGATGATGCCATAGATAAGGCATACTCTTCGATGGAGAATATGCTTTTGGATGAATTGAAAAAGGAATTAAGACCGGAGCTTCTTAATAGGTTAGATGATACCGTAATATTTAGATCTTTAACTAGGAGGGATGCGAGAAAGATAGTAAGATTGCTACTTAAAGATTTAAATGAGAGACTTAAGGAAGAAAATATTAAGGTTAAGCTTGATACTAAGGTAGTTACATACGTTGTTAAAGAGGCATTTAGTGAGGAGTATGGAGCAAGGCCTTTAAGGAGATATCTTCAAGATACTGTTGAGAATGTCCTTGCTGACTATATATTAAAAAATGAGGATGTTTTTGAGGAGGATGAAGAAACTGTTGTTAAAATAGGTTTAAAGGATGATAATATAATTGTAATTGAAGGAAAATAACATGAAATATGTATGTTCATCTTGTGGTTCTGAATCATTAAAATGGTCTGGAAGGTGTCCATTCTGTGGTGAGTGGGGGACCCTTGAACAAGCTCCAGAAGTTGTTAAGGAAAAAAAGAAGAAAACGGTGCCTTCTTACTATAAGGCTATTACGAAATACAGTAATTCATCCTCTAGTAATAAGGGTGGTGCTGAGCGTATACCTACTGGATATAAAGAGCTTAATAGGGTTTTAGGCAAAGGTTTAGTTGGAGGAGAGGTTGTTCTTTTAAGTGGAGAGCCGGGTGTCGGCAAATCTACTCTTTTGATGCAAAT
The DNA here is from genome assembly GCA_964421735.1 of uncultured Candidatus Saccharibacteria bacterium. Lineage (GTDB taxonomy): Bacteria > Patescibacteriota > Dojkabacteria > SC72 > SC72 > UBA2177. The sequence goes on from CAYQYH010000044.1 coordinate 4,610, forward strand.
AGTTCTTAATTTTTCTAAAAAAGGGAAGGTTTTATATATCTGCGGAGAGGAATCACCTTCTCAGTTAAATTCTAGACTCAGAAGAATTCAACCTAAAGGTAGTAAGGGCAAAGAGAAGGAGAATTTTACTCTTACGGAGGATTTAGTAGTAGAAAATATTGTGGAATTAGTAAAGAGTGATAACTTTGACCTTGTAGTGGTTGACTCCATCCAGAGTATGACCTCTCTTGCATCTAGGGGTTATCCTGGAAGTATTAGTCAGGTAAGGGTATGTGGCTCTATTTTAACAAGGGCTTCTAAAAGTTCTGGAGTTCCCATGTTCATAGTAGGTCAGATTAACAAGGGTGGAGATATAGCAGGGCCTAAGGTTTTAGAGCATATCGTGGATTGTGTACTATATATGGAGGGGGATCAGTATAATCAATATAGAATCGTAAGAAGTATCAAAAACAGGTTTGGTTCTACTAATGAAATAGGTGTTTTTGAAATGAGGGGGGACGGTCTTAAGGAAGTGGGGAATCCGTCTCTAGTATTTTTAGAATCAGGATCTAAGTCCTCTGGTAGCGCTATAGGTGCTATTATACAAGGGTCAAGGGTTGTTTTTGTTGAGGTACAGGCATTAGTGGTAGAAAGGGAGAGTGAGGCAGGTCCTTTGAGAAGAGTTGCAAATGGAATTAAAAAACCGAGATTAGATATGTTGTGTGCGGTGATGTCTAGGAAGGGTGGTGTATTTTTAGGTAATAAGGATGTATTTGTCAATGTAGTAGGTGGTTTAACAGTAAATGATCCGGCAATTGATTTAGCAATATGTGCAGCTATTAAGTCTTCGGTAGAGGATGAGGTTTTGTCGAAATCTAGGATATATTTTGGAGAAGTAGGTCTTACAGGAGAGGTTAGGGGTACATGGGGAGTAGAGTCGGTTATATCAGAGGCGGTTAGGGCAGGTTATGAGGAATTAATTGTTGGAAGAATGAAGGTAGGACAGACTAAGAAGTTGAAGGTTAAGAAGGTATATAAGGTTAAATCCATTTAAGCTAAGCGTTTATTATTGTTTGTTATTGGACA
>CAYQYH010000045.1:0-7671 GCA_964421735.1 uncultured Candidatus Saccharibacteria bacterium
AACACTGGCTTCTCATAATAAGAACCTAACCCAACAAAACAAAGAAAAGAAAAAAGTAATACTAAAATTGTTATACCAACCCTCTTTATTTTCATTATAGATACCTCTTAACTGCACTATAACTACTCACTATACCCAACAACCCTCCCGCTAACATATGTCCTAAATAGTAGATTAATATAAAGGTGACATTTAAGGAACCTAGAAAACCAAGATTAAGATCTGTTAGTAATTGGTTAACCCAAAAAGCAAAATCAGTATTTTGAGTATAGTAAATCATAACGTACCAAGGAACAATCAATAGGGTAGCCCCTAAGAACCCTCCCATTGCTCCATAAAAGAACCCCTCTAGAATGAAAGGTAGTTTTATAAATTTGTCAGAACTACCCACCAAATGCATAATCTCTATCTCTTCTTTGTGAGCATTAATATTAAACCCTATGGTAATTCTAATTAAGGAAATTGTAATTATAAGTAACGAAGATATTAAAATTATTGAACCAATACCTATTATTTGAGAAAGAGTTTTTAGATTATCAACCACATCCCTAAAATACATAACCTCATCTATATGCACATTAGTTTCTTTTTCTATGTTAATACTTTCAATTATTTCAATTAAAGAATCTATGGACTTAGCCCGTATCTCCAAACTAGGAGGTAAAGAATCCGCTGTTACCGTAGCTATGAGATCAGGATTATCTGCAAAATCCTCTCGATATATCTCAAGAGCATCCTCTTGGGAAACATACTCTATACTCTCCACTAACTCAGGATCAAACAACTTATCCCTTAAAAGAAGAATATCTGCCTCAGAGGTATCCTTTCTAAAAAAGATTATGACTTGTGCTTTCTGCTCATAATATTCAACTCCCCTTTGAGCAAATATGGCTACAGCTATGAAAAAAGAAGAAATAGCTATTACAATTGTAGATACAAATATTGTAGAAAGGGAAAGCCACTTATTTCTCTTAATATTCTTCTTAGCTGTGGTAAAAATTCTATCTGATGCCATATTATTTTTCCTTATTATTTAAATATTTACTAACAAACTTTTCTAAAAGCTTTTGTTCTTTCTTAGTAAGTTTTAGATTTTTTAAATCACTCTCTGTTAAATTAAGAGCTAACTCTATGTTATCTATATTAGCATCTAGCAGTTTTTTAACAACTCTTTTATTTAACCTCTTGAGGCTTTCATCAATCTTTTCCTTCTTCTTTTTTGTACCTTTTTTCTCTTTTGTATCTTTACTGTCTTTTTTCTTCTTTTCTTTCTTATCCTCTTTCTCTATATCCTCATCTATCTTAATATCCTCCTGGCCTTTTATTTCAGGAGGCTTAGGTGTGCCTATTGAATCATAGTCTCCCTTTGTATCTGAAACTATTCGTCCTTCCACCATTCGAATAACTCTTGTTTTCATTTGATCAACAATCTCCCTGTCATGACTAATTACAAGTACAGTTGTTCCTGTCTTGTTAATATCTTTTAAGATATTTAATAGTTGTAGTGCACTTTCGGAATCAAGATTTCCTGTTGGCTCATCTGCCACTAAAAGATCTGGATTATTTGCTAATGCTCTTGCTATCGCAGCTCTTTGTTTTTCTCCACCAGAAAGTTGTTTGGGAAAAAGATGTCTTCTGTTTTGTAATTTGACTAATTCAAGTAAATACTCTGTAGTCTCCTTAATTTCTTTGTTGTCTTTACTCAAGATCTCTAATGCAAAAGCAATATTTTCTTCTAATGTCTTAGAAGAAAGTAATTTCATGTCCTGAAATACCACACCCAATCTTTGTCTGTATGTAGGGAGAAGCTTTCTGGGTAATTTAGGAACCTCGATATCATCAAACATTATAGTACCCGAGGTGGGAAGTTCTTCTCTAATTAACAGTCTAAGTAGGGTTGTTTTTCCTGCTCCAGAAGGTCCTACTAAAAAAGAGAACTCTCCTTCTTGGATTGAGAAGTAAACATCCTCTAGCGCTATGATATCTCTATCGTACTTTTTACTTACTTTGTCAAACAGTAGCATTGGCAGTTTCAGTCAGTTTATTTACTCATATATATTACTGCAATCTTACTTGTGCTTCAAGGAACTTCTCAATATTGCCATCTAAGATATTTTCAGGTTCCTTAGATTCTACACCCGTTCTTAAATCTTTAACAAGCTTATAAGGGTGTAATATGTAATTCCTTATTTGGTTACCCCATCCCGCTACCTTGTATTCACCTTTTATCTCTGAGGTTTTTTCCATCTTCTTTTCTTCTTTAATTCTCCAAAGTTTACCTCTTAATATTTGCATAGCCCTCTCTCTGTTTTGTGCTTGACTTTTGTGTTCTGAAGAGTGAACTGTAATCCCCGTAGGTATGTGTGTTAATTGTACAGCTGAAGAAGTTTTGTTTACACTTTGACCCCCTGGTCCAGATGAACGAACCGCCTTAAAAAGAATATCTTTAGAAGGGATCTCCAGAGAGCTGTCTTTGTTCTCTTTGTTTTCAAAGATAGGTAGGACCTCTACTCCAGCAAATGTGGTTTGTCTAAGCCCCTGAGCATTGTAGGGGGAGATTCTAACTAGTCTGTGTACTCCATGCTCTTTCTTGAGCATACCAAAGACATACGGTTCATGGATATTTATGCTTACAGAGGACAGGCCTGTTTCACTTCCTTTGGTTATTTCCGTTGTGGTGTACTTCCACCCCTGTTTGTCAAAAAACATAGTATACATTCTATATAACATTTCTACCCAGTCATTTGATTCAGTACCCCCTTGCCCTGCGTTTATTGTAAGCACTGCCTTAAGAGAGTCATATTTGCCTGAGAGAAACTTTCTTAGGGAGAACTTGTCTAACTTTTCTCTAAGGGAGAGATATTCTTCTACGAGGTCGTTTTGTTGGGTTTCCTTCCTTATGGAATTAAAAAGCTCCTCCAAGGAGGATATCTCTTCTTGTAATTCTTGTGCTGTAGAAATCTCCTCTTGCAGATAAGAAATTCTAGACATAGTGTCTTGTGCTTTCTGAGAGTTTTCCCAGAAATCATCCTGAAGACTTTCTTGTTCCAAGAGTGTTACCTCTTTCTCTTTTTTTTCAAGATTAAGACTTTTTACTGTCTCTTCAATGTCTTTTTTAAGAGACTGAATATTTTTTTTGCGTAAACTGTTCATTCCATATATTATATGGTATATCTTTACTTGAAAGCCAATATTAAAATGATGAACTTTTTTAAGAAGCAAAAGCCAGAGAAAGAGAAGGATTTTACAAACCTTCTAGATGTTAGAAAATTTGTTACCCTAATTATTTTGGATGGATTCGGGGTACACCCAGACAGGGAGGGTAATGCTGTATTAGCAGCTAAGACACCCTTCTTAGATACTGCATGGACCTATGGTAGATCTACTCTTATACATGCGGCTGGTACACATGTAGGATTGCCTGGAGAAAATGCTGGGAACTCTGAGGTTGGTCATCTTAATCTTGGAGCTGGTCAAGTTGTTTACCAATCTCTTCCTAGAATTAATGATGCTATTAAGGCACATGAATTGAAATCCAATGAGGTGGTAAAGGAAATGATTGCCACTTTAAAGAAGAGAAATACTAGATTACATTTGGTTGGTGTTTTAAGTCCTGCGGGAGTACATGGTCATATTGCGCACCTTTTTTCAATTTTAGACTTATGTAAAATCTATGATATTGATCCATACATTCATGTTATTTTAGACGGCAGGGATACTACTCCCATGGAGGGTCATTTGCATGTTAAGAGATTAGAAGGAAAATTAGAGGAATTAGGTATTGGAGAAATTGCATCAATACAAGGGAGATTTTACGGGATGGATAGGGATACCAAATGGGATAGGACTAAACTAGCTTATGACGTAATGATTGGGATTTCTGAAGAGTCATTTACGGACCCTATTGACGTTGTAAACATGGCTTACCAGGATGGGGAGGATGACCAATTCTTCAAACCACGTGTTAGGGTAGACAGCCAAGGTAAACCTGTCGGACCTGTAAGGGATGGAGATGCTATACTTTTTTGGAATTTTAGGGAAGATAGAGCGAGGCAATTAACTAAGGCTTTTGTTTTGAAAGACTTCCAACACTTTGTAAGAAGAAACTACCCAAGGGATATATATTTTGCAACAATGACAGGTTATGAGGAAGGTCTTTCAGCCAATGTAATATTTCCACCAATACCAGTTAAAAAATCTTTGTCCGAAGTTCTATCTGAGAATAATAAGACACAATTTCACATATCTGAGACAGAGAAGTTTATGCATGTAACATATTTTTTTAATGGTGGTGTAGAGCAGTCTAGAGAAGGAGAAGTTTTTTTTAAGGTGCCTTCTCCTGGGGTAGTGGATTATTCAGAAGTCCCAGAGATGTCTGCCTATGGTATTAGAGATGAAACCTTAAAGAGGATTCGTAATATGTCTACTGACCCTTTTGATTTTATTCTTTTAAATTTTGCAAACCCAGATATGTTAGGTCATACGGGAGACTTTAAAGCAACGGTTCGTGCTAATGAAATAGTGGACTCTTGTGTTGCCCAAATAGCTAAGGAAACTCTGGTTGCGGGAGGTGCTGTTGTTATAACTGCAGATCATGGCAATTGTGAAACCATGATTAACAGAACTACGAAACAAATAGATATTGCACATACTAGCAACCCAGTACCATTTACCATATTGAAAGATATTAATGAGATAGAAACAAAGGTAGGAGTACCAATGTTAAGAATAGGTACGGGTCCTGATGCTAAGGTGACAGGCTTACTGGCAGATGTAGCACCGACAGTGCTTGGTCTTTTAGGTATGCAAATACCTGCAAATATGACGGGTGTAGATTTAAGGTCTGTAATATAGTGATGTGTATATTGAAGATATATGAAATACTTCCAATATTTCTTTAAAAGATTAACCAAATCTGCTATTCTAAATTACATACAATTAAAATCGTTACATTTAAGTTATATTTGTGAAATTAAATAAAAAGTTATTTAAAATCTTCCTGTTTCCCTTCTCCCTCTTTCTTTTTATGGGGGCTTTCTTGTTTTCAGACCTTTATTTAGGAAAACTAAGAGCTCAGGAGCCAACTTTTTCTTTTTATCCAGATGGAGGGACGGTGAAGAATAAGGAGCAGGGTTTTGTAGTTGACATATTAATAGATACTGCTGGAGAAGAAATAGTATCTGCTAAGTTTACCGTACTTTTTGATCCTGAGGTATTACAGCTTAAAAAAGCAGAGAGAAACAACACCTTGTTCTCGGATTTCCCAGATGACGAATCATCAATAGATAACAGAAATGGTGTCGTTATGCTTTCGGGTTTTACACAGTCAGGCACAAGTTCACTGTATGTCACAGGTGACAAGGCAGATGTTTTAGCTAGACTTACCTTTGAGGTGTTACAGGAAGGAGAGGTAACTTTAGATTGGGAATATGGAGGTGAGGATGCTGTTTTTGATACTGCTATATACAAGGATGGAAGTCCTCCGCAAAATATACTTTTAACAAAACCAAATGCCGCAACCTTTACAATAGGGGATGTTATTACAGATCCTTCCGCTCCAGCTACAGGTATTAGTGTAGATAAATATATCCTAGTAACTGGTATAGTCCTCACTCTTTTTGGAGCATTTATGGTATTTACCCGACCTGGTGGTTTTAGAAGAAAAGCAGGCACAGTGGTAATCTATGATGAGTAAACAAAATAATCCTAAAAAAGTTGTACTAGTAACAGAATCTCTTTGGAAAATGGCTGGGTCTAACAGAGTTTTAGAATCTTTTGTAAATATGTATCCTCAAGCAGACATCTATGCTTTATTTGGAGAGAAAAATAAGCTTACAGAAACCATTAAAAAAAGGGACATACACTTCTCTTTTTTAAATAAGTTTCCCTTAATTAAGAAATTTTACAGATACACCTTTCATCTCTGGCCTATTGCTATTGAACAGTTTGATTTTACAAATTATGACCTTGTTATTTCAGTAAGTAGTTCTGTAGCTCATGGAGTTATCACACCCCTAGGTTGTAAGCATCTTGTATATGTAAATACTCCAATGAGATATGCTTGGGATCTTTCTTTCTTGTACAGGGATGTTGTTAAGTTCGGTCCCCTGAAAAGAGTAGTAAAAGAACTTTTTCTAACTATGAACAGGGTTTGGGATGTTGTAGCAGCTCAAAGGCCAGAGAGAATAGTTGCCAATTCTAATTTTGTTGCAAAGAGAATTACTAAATATTGGGATAGAGAAGTGAATGCAGTAATATATCCTCCTTCCATTAGATATAAAGGCAAGATTGTCTTAAAGAGAGAGAACTACTTTGTAGCAGGGGCACCTTTTGAACCAAACAAGAAGGGAGATTTTCTTTTAGAGTGTGCATCTAAGTTGGGTTTTAATTTGAAGTTAATAGGCGGAGGCTCTATGAAAAAGAAGTTGAAAAGAAAGTACAGAAGGTTTGACAATATTGAATTTTTAGGTTGGGTTTCTGAGGAAGAGAAATGGAAACTTCTCTCAAGGGCAAGCGGGTTCATAATCCCTGGTATAGAGGACTACGGTATCTTTTGTGCAGAGGCTGTTAGTTGTGGTACTCCTGTTTTAGCTTACAAGGGTGGGGGAAGTTTGGAGATATTAAAGGAGGGTGTTAGTGGACTGTTTTTTACTAAATGGAAGCTTAGTGAGTTTAAAAAAGCCTTTGTAAGATTTAAACAAAGAGATTGGGATTACAACTTAGTTAGAGAATCTTTAGAGAATATAAATACAAAAGAGAACTTCAAAAAGAAGATAAGGGGTGTGTTGGTTGAATAGAGGGGGTATTTTTGATATGATTTTTTTAGTTCTTAATATGCCAAGATAGCTCAGTTGGTAGAGCATCTGTCTGAAGAACAGGGGGTCCCCAGTTCGAATCTGGGTCTTGGCATACCTGCGAGAGTAGTTCAGTTGGCTAGAACGACACATTGCCAATGTGTAGGTCGCGGGTTCGAATCCCGTCTCTCGCTCTCATGCCGCTAGCTTATAGATAGTGAGTTGTGCGATTCTCTTACAAGCTTTCCCATGTGTTATACTTTTTGACAATAAAATTATTTTTTAATAGTTATCTATGAAGTATTTTGAATTTAATAAGTTGGTTAGGGATAAGATAGTCGATAATATGGTAAAAAGTGGACAAAAACCTGTAGGTAAAAGGATATTGAAGGGGGAGGAATACCTAACAGAGTTAAAAAAGAAATTGGAAGAAGAAGTAGGAGAGTTTCTAAGTGTAAATGATTCTCAAGAAATGAAAGAGGAGCTAGCAGATGTATTTGAGATTATGAAATATTTAATGAAAGAATTGGGTATGAGCAAATCAGAGTTAAAGAAGTATCAACAGAAGAAGTGTAAAAGAAATGGTGGTTTTATAAAAAAAATATATTTAGAGTCTGTAGGAGTTAGTAAGAATAATGAATGGTATGAGTATTACATTAACAGAACCGATAGATATCCTGTTGCGAGGGAATCTTAAGAAAAAGTTTCTCTCTTAAAAATCTTTTTTCTGTTTATGAATAGGTATACAAGGACCCCTATTATAATCAATACAAGACTTGCATTATTAAAAGTATCTATAATCTTCTTTATCTTCTCCCAATTACCACCTAATTCAGCTCCTATGTATGCAAAAACATATGCATATACATAAGTCCCC
>CAYQYH010000046.1:0-4282 GCA_964421735.1 uncultured Candidatus Saccharibacteria bacterium
AAAATAACTGTTAGAAAAGTGGCTAGTATGAGCCAGGGTGGAATTACTGAAGACTTTACAGACAAAGTAGGCCCCGAAATTAAATATATTGTAGAAAGCATTGCTAGCTCTATCCACGCTTTTGTTGTAGGAGCAGATGTCTTATGTAAAGACATTTCCAAACCACTAACTAAAGAGAATGGAGGAATAATTGAAATTAACACCAAACCAGAAGCATACCTTAATCTCTATCCAGTAATGGGTAAACAAAGAGCAGAGGTTGCAGAAACACACCTTAAAAAACTCTTAGCAGACAACAATACAAAGAAAATAGTTGTAGTAGGACAATTTAGCAAAGACATCCCTACCCTCTTAAAACAAGAATCTCTTCTAAAACAAGCTTACCTAGGTGAAAATGATGTCGTAGGAGAGTACAAAGAAGATACTATCCTCATAAATTCTCTTAAAATCAATGATGGTTTAGATAAAGAAAAAGCTATACAGTCCCTTAAGGTAAACGCCTCCCTTGATGTTGTGATGATACATCACAGAAACTGGGAAGATGTCGAGAAAACAGGCTTAGGTTTTGACAATATTGATATGCTTGTAGTTAAAAACAGCCTTACTAAAAACAAAAAAGAGATGAAAACGGTTAAGAAATATAAAAGGAAAGGATACATAGACAAGATCAAAACTATATAACTATATAAATTACTAAGAGGAATAAGATGAACTTAAAAATAAAAGACATGGACTACCTAATAATAGACAAAAAGCAAAGATTAACAGGAAAAATATCGACTGCTTCAAATAGATTGATTGAAGAAATAGAAAAAAAGAATATGGAATATGATTTCGTATACTATGACTCTTTAAAATTCCTTTTCAAGGACGGCAACGTCACTATCAAGGCACACAACAAAGACATTAGAGAGTACAAGTATATCATCTTTAGAGGACATTCACTACATGACAATAAGGAATATCATTTCAAAAGGTACATTGTAGACTACATAGACCTACATAACCTAAATAATCCATCCGATAGAATCCTCGTACAAAACTCAGAAGCAATTAAGAACTTCCCCTACTACAATAAAATTGCGATGGCTATGTTTTGTTCACAACATAATATCCCCTACTTTGATACCTACTACAGAACAGATGGTAAATATCTACAGGATAGAGAAATGCTTCAAAATTACCCTCTAATTTTGAAAGAATACACAGGAGCAAACAGGGTAAAAACTATAGGCGGCAAAGAAAAGATCAAGAAAAACGTTTTTAAAATAGAGAAAGATGAAGATTTTGAAAAAGTTAAAGAACAATCATTAGATAATTTCTTCCTTCAGGAGTTCTCAGACACAGGAGAGGACTACAGGATATTCGTTAAGCTTGGAAAAGTTATAGGAGGATGGAAAAGAAAAGCTACTGATGGGTTTATGACAGTTAAAAAAGGTGAATACACAATGTACAATGACCCTGATCAAGAGATTGTAGATATTGCTGAGAAAGTTGCCACCCTATTGAGTGCTGATTTTATGGCGGTTGATTTTATGTATATAAACAATAAACCCCATGTGCAAGAAATTAGTTTACATCCTGGATTTAAGGCATATGAAACAAAGATAGAGGGTAAACCTGTTAATATTGCAGAGGCTATTATTACTGCGTTTAGGGGATAATTAATGAAGAAAATAGATGATCTAAAAGCACTAGATTTGCCGGAGAAAAAATATGCAATATTTGGAAGCGGTCCTATTGCTGTAAGAAACATTAGAGAAGCAGAGGATATTGATATTATAGTGAAAAAAGATTTATGGTTAAAATTACTCAAAACCCATAAAGACCTCTTCAACCCTATAAAAAACACGATTGAGATAAATAATATAGAAATTTGTAAAAATTGGTTTCATTTAACACCCTTGATTGACGAAATGATTAATAATGCAGAAATTATTGGTGGATTACCCTATGTACAATTAAAATATGTAATAGAATGGAAAAAATTTTCAACAAGAAAAAAAGATATAGAGGATATGAAATTGATAAAAAATTATCTTAAATCCCAGCCTTCTTAAATATCTTCTCCCAATCTTCCTTACTTGGGACATTCTTTGGTCTAGGTATTAAACCTTCCCTAACCCATTTAACTTGTTTAAAATCTATCTTACCAGCATAAAGTAATTCATAAAGTGATGGGTCTTTTTCTAATTTTCTTAAAACTTTTCTAAAACCTCTAAAGTAACAAATATCTTTTGTATATAAACCACTATATGCAGTATCACTAAGACCTCTTTTTATCCTATAGACGGCATTAAATGATCCGTATTTAGGAAGAACACCCAACATACTATTATGCAACTCTCTAAAGCTTAAATTCTCACCTATATAAAGAGCATATATCATTGCCGCTTTCTCCCTTAACCATTCGTCTGTAAGTAAACCAAGGCTCATTTCATTCCAAGTAGATAGACCCTCTTCTACGTCAAGATATGATGGGAGATTAGCTTTCCCAAGTGCCTTAAAACCACTCTCTTTCCCATTAATTGCTCTCAAAACATGGGTACCTACTTCATGCACTATAGTCTTTCTTAACTTATACTTAGTTCTTTCAACATCAGGATATACAAAAACCTTCTTTGACTTAATTCCAACCTTTACTATATTTTTAGGAATATTCTTAGAAGGAGAAATTCCCCAATCCTCTAAACCTAATTCTTCAAACACAATTCTAAAAACCTTCTCTATTTCATCATATCCTAGAGTATCTCCCCTATCTATGTTCTTTGTCTTAATAATATTGTAATTCTTCATCCTTCCTCTTAATACTCTACAAGCATTTCTAAAAAGTGTTGCAGAAGGTTTTCCATACCTATTGTAGGAGATATCTGTAACTAATTCGTTATTCCCCACCGCATACATTAAGTCATTGGCTTCCTTTTTAGCACTAATTAGTTGGATGTAGAACTTCGAGATCCTTGGATCGACATCTACTATCTCCTCTACCTGTAAAAGTTTTTTAAAAATATCTGCATTATTGTTTTTAACAATCTTGTATTGAAATACAGGATTATATATATCAGAATTAAAAAATTTCTTCTTTTCTGAAGCCAAATTTACTGGAGTAAATACCATAGCGGTAGGCAATCTCAACTGGTTTAGTAATTGAGTAACCTCCTCTAATTTCATTCCTTTTTTTGCTTTCTTTAAAAAACTCATACCTGTATTCTACAAAAATATTAAAATAAAAACTACTTCCTTAACTAATATCTCCTGATTATTATCTTCTAAAATCCCTGTTAAATGAGAAAACCCTTTCTCCTGTAGCTATCAATTCCAAAGCTATACCGGTACCCTTAGCTACACAATATATTGGTTCGTCGGCAATGTGGGCAGGTACACCTGTTGCTTTAGAAAGCAATTTGTCCAAATTTCTCAACTTAGCAGTCCCACCAGTTAAAACCATCCCTCTATCTATTATGTCTGCAGAAAGCTCTGGTGGAGTTCTCTCTAAGACTGTTTGTATCGCTTTTATAATATTTCTAAGAGGCACTTCTACTGCTTTGGCTATGTCATTTGAATCAACGAGGATAGATTTGGGCATACCACCACCGACATCCCTACCTCTTACTTCCATTTCCTTTGGATCTTTTACCTCTACAGCTGATCCTATCTTTATTTTAACATTTTCTGCTGTCTGTTCACCAATTAAAACTCCTTTCTTCTTTCTCATAAAGGATATTATCTGCTCATTAATAGCATCTCCTGCAACCCTAAGAGACTCATACTCTACGATCCCATCAAGAGACATAACAGCCACCTCCGAGGTTCCCCCCCCCATATTCACTATCATGTTACCAGAAGACCGATCTATCGGTAGACCCGCACCTAGAGCCGCTAGTAAAGGCTCTGGAAGAAGTGTTATACTTTTAGAACCAACAGCGTTAGCTGCCTTAAGTACTGCTCTTTGCTCTACTGTTGTAATTCCTGCAGGGACACTTATGACAACATCTGGCTTGAAAAACCTAGACTTACCTAAAGATTTGTCAAAAAAATGCCTAAGAAGTGCTTCCGTTACCCTAGAATCTGCTATTACTCCACTCCTTAGAGGTCTTTTCGCAATAATGTTTTCAGGGGTCTTGCCTATCATTTTCTTTGCTTTTTTACCTACTGCTATTACAGTAAAGGTGTTAACATCGATAGCAACAACTGTTGGCTCTGTTAAAACAATGCCCTCACCTTGGACAAAAACCACTGAGTTTGCTGTACCTAAGTCTATGCCTAGTTTTTTTCCAATCAT
>CAYQYH010000047.1:0-3442 GCA_964421735.1 uncultured Candidatus Saccharibacteria bacterium
AATTTGTACCCCTCTTTCCATAATTTTTCTTCTAGCTTTGTATCTGGATATATCATAACCATATATGCTACCATATACACATATGAAAAAATTACTAACACTGTCTTTAATATCCTTTTTCCTCCTTTTACCACTTTCTCTTTCCCTTGGACAAGAGTTAGAAAATAACATACCTGACGATGTTGAAATACAGATCCTAGAGGAAGAAGATGATACAGAAGAAAAAACTATTGAGGAAGATCAAGAAGAGAGTGAAGAACAAGAATCTCTCTCCAAAACCCTAGAGGGTCAAGAAGAAAAAGAGATACAACCTCCAAGTAGAAGCTTTTGGACAATTCTTGGAGCTATTTTAATACCTAGTTTATTTATCATAATTTGTTATTTTATTCTCAAAGCATTTCAATAATAAGTGGACAGAAACACTCAGATGTACTAAGATGTAGATGTATATATAAATTGAAAAATTTTAAAATATTATGAGAGATAACACAGAATCATTCTTTAAAGGTCTCTTAGTTGGTACTGTAGCAGGTGCTATTGCAGGGATCTTACTTGCTCCAAAATCTGGTGAAGAGACAAGAGAAGATATTAAGAAGCTAGCTATTGATCTTAAAGATAAAGCAGAGGATCTATACACTAAAGCTAGAAAGGAAGTAGAAAAAAAGATTGTTCAAGTTAAAAGAGCTGGTGAGAAGATAGATGAAGGTAAGTACAAATCATTAGTATCTGAGGTTGTAGAAGAATTTAAACAGGATGCAGAGGTTACATCTTCAGTAGCAAAGAGATTGGGTGAGCAATTAAGAGCAGATTGGAGTATGGTAAAACAAGAAGTTGGTAAGTAACTTTATATTTTCAATTATGAAATATAAAGGACCTAATACAGGAACTTAACAGAGAAGGGACTAGATATAGTCCCTTTTTCTTTGTAAAATAGACATATGCGAGAGTAGTTCAGTTGGTAGAACGTCTGCTTCCCAAGCAGAAGGTCGCGGGTTCGAACCCCGTCTCTCGCTCGCCTCGCTAACTTATAGTATTTTCATGTTAACAACCTAATAAAGGTCAAGATAGTAAAGTTTGATTTAAAAACAATCCCTTTTTATTTGACACCCCTACCTATATAATGTAAAAATATTAGTACAATAGTGGTTGCTATCTATTTAATTTTTAAATATATTTTAAATGACACAAACAAAAGAAAAAGAGGAAGTAGTAAACAAAGATACTACTAGCCCTCTAGACGACAATAAAGGAAGCTCCCCAACTCCAAAAGGGGAAGTAACTCCTAAGAAAAAATCCAAAACCCTTTGGTACATCATTGGAGGAATAGTCTTCCTTTTAGTCCTAGTCTCTGTTATTGGCTTCTTTGTTGTAAAAGGATTGATTAAAAAAGGTGCTGGGACACTAGAGGAGTCGCTTGATCAGTATGAACAGGTAATAGAAGATGAAGATTCTGAGGTGGAAGAAAGTGACGAAGGTGAGGAAGATGATGAATCATGGCTTTATAAAAAACCTACTGAAGAGGGCGTTGAGGGTGAATTAGAAAAAGCAAACTTAGTAAACAAGAACTTCCCTGAAGATATTCCCCTGTCCGGTGGGATAGTAACAGCCTCTTCCTACGACAGTGATTACTCTGTGGATGTACAAATTGACATAAACTCAACGGTTGAAGAAATTTTAGACTGGTACGAAGAGGCTTTCGAGGAAAATGACTGGGTAATTACAGAAAGATCCTCTTCAGAAGATGTTGAAGGTTGGTTTTCTGGGAAATTGAGTGCTGAAACAGAGGATGGAGAAAGGAGTATGAGAGTAAGTCTGGACAGAAACCCATACCAAGAGTTTACAAGTGTTACGGTAACAGAATATTTTTACTAGGTAAGGAATTTTCAAAGCTTAAAGAGATATCGTTTTAGAACGGTATCTCTTGTTCGTTTGCCAAATCTCTGTTACAATACTGTTACATTCGCTGATGTAGCTCAGTTGGTAGAGCATTCCCTTCGTAAGGGAACGGTCGATGGTTCGAAACCATCCATCAGCTTAGCTTTAAAGTAACAAATACTTACCTAAATAGATAACAAGTTTAAAGAATATAAATACATGAAAACACCTAAATATACATTAACAAACCTAATACTTAACTACATTGTAAAATATGAATTAAGTATTAATAGTCTAGAACATATTAAATTACCAGATAAATATAAAGCACCTCTTGAAGAAAAGTATGGGGCTCAAGACACACATAAATTAGGAGACCTTGTTGGTAACAATATTGGATACAATCAGGCTTTACTAATAGAAAGAGGACAAGAGATGCCATCTCAGAAAAAAGAACTAAAGCTTTTTACTAACCTTAGAAACGCTAAAGATTTTGTAAAATCATACAACGATAGTAACTCCCTTAAACCTTCTATAGATCTAGCCTCCCATATAAACAAACTCACAATGAAAGGCCTTGTTGATGAGTGGGATCTTTCTAAAATTAGGGGTTTTTCTGAAAAACCAAATGAAATATATGATACCTGGTACAAAGCTCGAGACTACTATCCTAAGTTAGACATGGAAAGTCATTTTAACAAACTCTTTGATTGGATACAGAATGGAAAAGACAATAATCATAAGCTAGTAAAACTAGGCATACTCCTCTTCGAATTCATAGACAAAGCGCCCTTTCTATGTGGAAATCAAATAACTGCTATCTTAATGGTAGAAATACTTACTAAAAAATATGGCTACAACCCAAACAACATTATTCCATTCTTTAAGGCTTTAGAAAACATTTCACAGGACTTACTGTCAGCATTTAAACTCTCTAAGAGCAAACCAGACCTCACTACCTTCTTAGAAGCATTTCTATACACCTCCTCTATGACAGTTGTAGAAGTAACCAAAGATTTTAAAGAAACTTACAACAGCAAAGTTAGAAAGCAGGGTTCTTTAGAACTGCGACTGAATGCAAGACAAATACAACTTCTAGATTACTTGGAAATTAATAAAAAGATTACTAGAGGTAAATACACAAAATTAATGGGCGTTTCCTTTATGACATCCTACAGAGATTTGCAAGATATGGTGGAGAAAAACTACATCAAACAGAAAGGAAGAGGTAGAGGTACCTTCTATGTCCTTGCTAAAGAGATGACTCCTAAGGACGATGAATTGATATAATCTTGCTAACTTGCTAATATTACATCATGCTTAAAAAGAACGACAGTACAGTTAAATATGACAATGAAAAATACGACCTTATCGTTGGTTTAGAAATACATATACAGACAAAAACCAATTCTAAGATGTTCTGTTCCTGCCCCACTGGTTATTTCCACAAAGAACCCAACACTCATGTCTGTCCTGTCTGTTTAGGTTTACCTGGTGCTTTACCTGTACCAAACAAGAGAGCTCTTGAACTCTGTATACTAATGGGACTTGCTACAAACTGTGAAAT
>CAYQYH010000048.1:0-2694 GCA_964421735.1 uncultured Candidatus Saccharibacteria bacterium
AGTACCAATAGTATTAGTAAAAGTGTTATTGTTATTTTTTTTGCTTTATTCATATTTCTTCCCTATTCTACTATTTTTTGCAAATAGTTGCATTATTTAGCTAATTATATTATTCTAAGGTTAGAAAACATATAAATTTTAATATAGGGTACAGTGGCTAAGAAAAAAACTAATACTGCCAGAGAAAAAAAGGCTACTAAAAAGGTAGTTAAGAAAGGAGATTCTAAGAAATCTATGCTTTCTAAGGTTGAGATTAAGAAGCCGGATAATCAGGAGAAAATTTCTCGGATTGTTGGTTCTATATTTATTTTTCTAGGTATAGTTTTAATTTCTTATGGTATATACTCCTTTTTAAGATTTAGTAGAACTCCTGAGTTGGATGAGGTGTTGGACACACCTTCTCTAGCGGGTACAGAAGAGATTACAAACAGAGAGGAGATTAAGATTCAGGGTGTAGCAGAGGGTTTTGATGAGGTTTTTGTATATGTAGATAATGAGGAGGTAGGAAGGGTTAAGGTAGATAAAGACTTTGTGTTTGAGTTTGAATATCCTGTTGAGGGGGAAGGTAAGTATGCAGTGTCTGTAGCTGGAGTTAGGGGTTTTCCAAAGAGATATATTTCTCTACAGTCTGACTTGAGGATGATTGAGGTAGATAGGACTCCTCCTGAGCTTACAGAGATTGACTACCCTGTTGAGGTTGGTACTGAGACTTTTACCTTGGTTGGTGCTACTGAGCCAGGGGCTGAGATTGTTGTAAGGAGAGGAACAGATAAGTATGTGGAGGATTCAGGAGATGATGGTGAGTTTAGAATGTCTGGGATTTTGTTAGATGATGGCCCTAATGTATTTGGTGTTACTATAACGGATGAAGCAGGGAATGAATTAGAAGTTAAAGAAAAGGTAAAGGTTATCTATTCCGAGGAGAGTGATGTAGATGGTGATGCAGTTATGGATGAGATTCCTGTAGCTTCTGGAGAACTAGAGGCGGCTATGCAAATAATATTTGGTAACAATTTAATGAGGCTATTTGGTTTGTTAGCGGTATTGGCATTTGCATTTAGTTCAGGTTTTGTATTGGTCAAATACAAAGGGAAGAAGTAAGGTAGTTAAAAGAAGAGACAAATAAGAAAATTAGGTATGTATGAGGGGAGTGTGTGCTCCCCTTTTGTTTTTTTGTTAATATATCTATTATTAGTTAAGATATATATGATGAAATCTTTGAAAGCGTTTCTATTAAAAACAATTAAACTAGTACTCCTTATCTCTGTACTTACCCTATTACCCTACCATATGTTTGCTAATGAGGATTTAGACATGGACATGGTAGGTATTGATGAAGGTGTGGAGGTTGAACAGGACTTTGAGGAAAAGAAAGAAGTTTTTAAAGGAACAATTCTTGAACAAAAGAAAGTTGACTGTGGTGTTATGGTACAGGGAGGAGATTTTGAATGTTTTAATTATGAGATTGAGATATTAGGTGGTGAATACGAAAGTGAAGTTATTGAAACAATGCCAACCTGGGTGAGCAATGAAGATGACCTATTTGAGGAAGGAAGCAAGGTTTATGTTTCTCAAATGACAGATATTGAGGGAGAGCAAGTGTGGACTGTTGAGAGTTATTCTAGAGAGAACGCTCTTTTAATTTTAGGGATAATCTTTGTTGTCTTAATAATCGCAATAACAGGGGTACGAGGAGTAACTGCTACAGTAGGGCTTGCTATGAGTTTTTTTACTTTGTACTTTTTTGCAATTCCTAGGATAAATATGGGGGCTAACTTTTTGCTGATCTCTATTCTTACTGTTTTTATCTTGCTCTGTGCATCTACTTTCATAACATATGGACTTAACATCAAGTCTCTGATTGCTTTCATGTCTACCTTTTTGGGCATATTAATAATTGCTGGTGTAGGTTACTTAGTAATTTCTTGGTTAAATATTAGTGGTACGGGAGAAGAAGCATCTGTCATGCTTTTTGATACGACGCAGGGAGTAGTGAGACTATCTTGGGTATTCTTACTTAGTGTTATAATTGGTGCTCTTGGTGTTTTAGACGATGTAACTATTGGACAAGCATCTTCTATGCTAGAGATATATGATACAAACAAGAGTCTTTCTGCTAATGAGCTCTTTAGGAAAACTATGAACATTGGGAGGGATCATATAGCATCGATGGTTAATACGCTCTTTATAGCATATGCAGGTTCTAGTTTTTCTTTGGTTATGCTTCTTTCTTTAAATAATCCTAACTTTAGAATATTGATTAATACCGGTTTTATAGTAGAGGAAATAACCAGAGCATTGGTAGCAAGTATAGGGTTAATATTGGTGGTTCCTCTAACTTCTTTTATAGCATCAAGGATAATTGTAAAAGTGTTAAAGTAATTGTAAAGTTGATATAATTAGGAATAATTTAAGAGTTAAAAATATGGGAAAGATATTTTCAGTTAAAGACAACAGTAAAGAGATACAGGATAGTAAAAGAGTTAATTCAAGGAAGGTTGATCGAGAGCACCTTACAAGAGTTGATGATAGATCTATGAGGGGAAAGAAGAAAGATAAGGAAGGAAAGACTCTAACCATTGATTTTTCTCCGAAACTAATGTTTTTCATTCTCTCCATCTTAGCTCTCATATACTTTGGAAGACAGGTCCTCACAGTTATATTGTTTGTATTCTTTGGGTTTGTAATAATGTC
>CAYQYH010000049.1:0-5387 GCA_964421735.1 uncultured Candidatus Saccharibacteria bacterium
GAGTGCTATAGAGCATTAAACGATGTAAAGAAAGATACTATGAGTTATGTAGAACCTAGAGAAGGAGATCTTAAAGAGGTTACCTGGGAAGATCTAGAGAGAGAACAGAAGAAAAACGAATTAGCCTACTGTAGAAACGTAGGCCTTGTTTTAGAAACAAGACCAGATTACATAACTAAAGACGAAATAATTAGAATGAGAAAACTTGGGGCTACAAAAGTTCAAATAGGTATACAGTCTCTGTCGAATAGAATATTAAAAAAGAATGAAATAGGTCGAAAGAATAAAGACGTAAAAAGAGCTTTCAAACTCCTTCGACGTATGGGGTTTAAAATCCACGGTCATTGGATGCCCAATCTTTATGGGTCTACCGTAAAGAAAGACATTGAGGATTACAAAAAGCTTTGGACAAAAGATTACCGCCCTGACGAATTAAAGATCTACCCTACTTCAATAATTGAAAATACAAAATTAAACTACCTTTACCAGGAAGGTTTATACAAACCGTATACAGAGAAAGAACTCTCTGAGCTTTTAAAAACTGTCCTTCCTCTCACTCCAAGATACTGTAGATTAACCAGAGTCGTCAGAGATATTCCTTCAGACGAGATAATTGCAGGAAACAAGAAAACAAACCTTAGACAGTTGGTTAATATTGAAATGGAAAAGGAGGGGATAAAAATAGAAGATATTAGGAGTAGAGAGATAAGGGGAGAGAAAGTAAATGTAGATGATTTAGAATTAGAGAGGATAGAATATGATACTACTGTAAGTAAAGAGATTTTTCTTTCTTACAGAACTAAAGATACTGACAAAATATGTGGGTTCTTAAGGTTGTCTCTTCCTAGAAAGAAATACAGAAAAGAGCACTTTTTAGAAGAATTAAAGGGGTGTTCAATAATTAGAGAGGTGCATGTGTATGGGAAGGTTTTAGGAATTAAGGATGAGAGTACAGGAGAATCTCAACACTTAGGGCTAGGTAAGAAGCTTATACAAAGGGCTGAGGAAATTTCTAAGGAGTATAGACTTGAAAAAATAGCGGTTATATCAGCGGTTGGAACTAGGGAGTATTACAGGAAGAGAGAATTTAATGAAAAAGATTTATATATGACCAAAGGTCTGGATTAAAATTTTACTGTTAAAAAGAAGGAATCTGTCAAAATGGTACACTATAAGACTAACAGGGCGGGCCTTAAGCTTTACAAAGTAAGTTACCTTGTGTATTATATATCGTATACTTATAAATTCTTAGTACTATATGTCCTATAATGAAGTTTTTAAACTTTAAAAACAAACTTAAGGATTTCATAGTATTTGAGCTTTCTGATATTCAAGCATATGAGCCAGATTTTAACCTAGTTCAACTCACTCAATGGCAAAATAAAGGATATATAACGAAGTTAATCAAAGGAAAATATCTCTTTTCCGACTTAAAACTAAATGAAGAGATACAATTTGTAATCGCAAACAAACTCCTTTCTCCTTCTTACATATCAATGGAGATGGCATTATCATGGTACGGAGTCATCCCCGAAGGAGTCTATTCTATCACCTCAGTATCAACTCGTAGGACAATTGAGTATAGTACTGATGCCGGCAATTTTGATTACAGAAAAATTAAAAAGGAAGGTTTCTTTGGTGATGTCATAAATAAAGTAGAGGGATATAATCAAGGGTACCGAATCGCAAAACTTGAGAAAGCAATTATCGACCTATTTTACTACAGCAATGAGCTTACAGACGAAGATGACCTTAAAGCTTTGCGATTCAATGAAGAAGTCATCAAAAACGAAGTAGACTTTGAAACCTTACAAAAATACTCGGAAGCAATTCAAAATGAAGCCTTAAAAAACAGAATTTCAACTTTTATTAATTATTATCAAAATGATCAGCCTAGATGAAATAAAAAATAGTTATCCTCCCAAGTTACAGAGTTTTTCTCTTGGAATCCTTAGAGAATACTTACAATACAAAATACTTGAATCAATCTACAGCTCCAAATTCAATACTGATTTAATATTTATGGGCGGTACTTGTTTAAGAATTATTCATGACAATCAACGATTTTCTGAAGATCTTGACTTTGACAATATTGGTTTAGATAGAAGTGGTTTTGAGAATCTTGCGAAAATTGTTGAGGAAACGCTAAAACTTGAAGGTTTTCCAGTCGAAACAAGATTAGTATACAAAAAAACTTTCCACTGCTACATTAAGATCCCCAAAATACTTAACAAGGAAGGACTATCAAGTTTCCCAAACCAAAAGATAACAATCAGAATCGACACCACTCCACAAAATTACAAATATAGTCCTAGTGTATACCTACTCGATAAATTCGATGTCTACCAGAATATTAAAGTGACTCCAATATCAATACTCATGTCACAAAAAATTACAGCTTTACTTAGAAGAAAGAGAGCGAAAGGTAGAGACTTCTTTGACGTCTCATCTTTGATCAGTAAAGGTATAAAACCAGATATGAAATACCTTAAACAGAAACTCGATATTGACAGTGTAGGAACTTTAAAAACCCAATTAAGAGAAAGAGCTGAAGAAGTCAATTTAAATAAAATGGCTGATGATGTTGAGGCTTTCTTATTTAATAGGTCTCATGTAACTAGAATACTCGATTTTGATAAGCACATTGAAGAGATTTAGGGTTAAAGAAATAGACCTTCAATGTATATTTTAGTCGCGAATCAAGAGATAGATGCCATAGTAAGGGAAAATAACCATCTTGTTTGAATAAGTACCTTAAGAAAGTGTCTAATCATTCATCATATGATACAATATCGTTATATTACCTTAGAGTGATTGCAAATTTATGAAATTTTCAACTGAATTACCTCCAGATATTGAATTAGCAACCATTCGTGCAAAGGAGAGATATTTGATTAACTGTTTCAAAGAAGTTGCAACCGTTGAAAACTATAAAAAAGGTTATATATCCGTCCCATTTGTAAACCAACTTATTGATTTAAGACTACAAAGCTATGCAGCAGATTTAATAGCTTATAATATAAAAACTAACGAAATACCTGTTGATAAAGTTGTACAGATTCCCTACTCTGGGAATTCTTTAGCCACTTCTGTAGCATGGAATTTTGAGACCGAAGATATACCTCTGGTACTAGGAAGAAAGGGTCGAAAAACCCCAGGAGCTTGGAATCAGCAATTCATTATCAAAGAAGAAGTAGAGTCCTTCACAACTGGAGAGACTTCAACTTTTGTTTTTAACGAAATAGATCCAGGAGATCGTGTATATTTGGTTGATGATGTAATAGCTAATGGAGATACAGCCTCCCTTATTATAAATAAATTTCGAGAAAGAGGTGTTGAAGTTACTGGTATGGCAATATACTTCGCCAAACTTTTTCAACCTGGTCTACAACGTGTATATGAAGAAACTGGTATTAAACCCTTCTATGCTGTGGGTATAGAAAACATTACAGAAGAAGGAGAAATATTTTTCTCTAAACCTCAATTCTAAAAAGATATTTCTATTCCCACTCCATTGTAGCAGGAGGTTTTGTCGTAATATCATAGACTACTCTTGATACACCCTGAACCTCATTAACTATACGAGAAGAAATAGATTGTAATAATTCTTGAGATAAATACGACCAATTAGAGGTCATTACATCCTTTGACTCATACGCTCTTAATGCTACTACCTCAGCATACTTCCTACTATCTCCCTTAACCGAAGTACTCTTAACCCCTGTCATAACTGGAAAACACTGAAATACTTTTTCATACCAATCATGTCTTTTAAATTCCTCTATTACTATCTGATCCGTTTGTTGCTGTTTCTTAAGACGTCTGGTATTTACCTCTCCCAAAATCCTAATTGCTTGTCCAGGACCAGGAAAAGGTTGAGTAAATACTACAGAAGAAGGAAGCTTAAGCTGTATACCCAAAGACCTTACCTCATCTTTATAAAAATCCCGAATCGGTTCTATTACTCTTAGCTTCATTTCCTTAGGAAGACCACCTACATTATGATGACTCTTTATTTTGTCCGAATGTTTGGTACCTTTACTTTCGATAACATCTGAATAAATCGTCCCCTGTATTAGATAATTAGCATTTTTCATTTTCTTCGCTTCCTTTTCAAACAATTCTACATACAACTGCCCTATTATTTTGCGTTTCTCTTCCGGATTAGTTACACCCTTTAATTTCTCTAGAAACAACCCCTTCGCATACACTACCTTAATCTCTATCCCAACATATTTTCTAAAAATACCTCTCACCAATTCTTTTGTACCCAATCTCATTAATCCACTCTCTATGTAAACAGGTTTTAATCTTTTACCAATAGCTTTTGCACAGAGAATTGCAGCCACTGTTGAATCTATTCCCCCTGAAACACCACATATTGCATCACCATCTGGCATTTGTTGTTGTAAAGCTTCAACAATTGTCGACACATTTAATTTGGTTGACTTGGTTTTAAGGTTACATATTTCTATGAAGTTTCTTAAAATCTTTTCCCCATATTTAGTATGTGATACTTCTGGATGAAATTGTATTCCATAGATTTTCTTTTTTTCATCACTTATAGCACCTACCTTTACATCCTTAGTTTTTCCAATAATTTTAAATCCTTCAGGAATCTTTTCCACTTTGTCTCCATGACTCATCCAAACTTTAATCCCTTTAGGCAATCCCTTGAAAAGTAGCGAGTCCCCCACTATTTCAAGCCGTGCTGGACCAAACTCATGGACTTTACCAGAGATTACTTTTCCACCCAGAAGTTTTGCTGTTAACTGAAGGCCATAGCAAATTCCTAGTATAGGTATCCCCAAATCTAATATTTTTAAATTAATGCTTGGATATTTCTTTTTGTTTACAGTTCCTGGACCACCAGAGAATATAATTCCTGATGGTTTTTTAGAATCAACTGTTTTTCTTAGCTTCGCTGGACTTACAATCTTGACTTCAACTCCCATCCTTGTAATTCTGCAACCAATGAGATGTGTCGTCTGGGAACCAAAATCAACAATATATATCATAAAAGGTCTGTTTTATATTATATTCAAATACAGCACTCTCTTTATCTAGATTTAGTAAACTTCGTTCATGTTCAAACTTTTTTCTTTAGTAAAAAAGTTCAGGAATACAAATATTTTATAACAAAAGCTGAAATTTGCAAACAACTCTAGGTTAAATAAAATAGCACAAAGGACAAAACAAACCGATAGAATGTTAAAAATCTATTAAAAAACCCATATAGTCATCCTTATAAAAGTGAAATCAATCAAACTAAACTGAAACTGATTTTTCTATAAGTTAGCGGGATGGGTGTACAGGGGCTCGAACCCTGAACCTAGCGATTAAGAGTCGCTTGCTCTACCAATTGAGCTATACACCCACAATTACCT
>CAYQYH010000050.1:0-2747 GCA_964421735.1 uncultured Candidatus Saccharibacteria bacterium
GGAGACATAGCTCTTAATTTCTCTATGATATCTGGCAATACCTCTAAAAGATAATCTACTTCTTCTTTAGTATTTTCTTTAGAAAAAGACAGCCTTAAAGACCCATGTGCTATCTCATGAGGTAAGCCTATTGCTAAGAGTACATGGGA
This sequence comes from uncultured Candidatus Saccharibacteria bacterium, assembly GCA_964421735.1. Lineage (GTDB taxonomy): Bacteria > Patescibacteriota > Dojkabacteria > SC72 > SC72 > UBA2177. Next base: position 150 of record CAYQYH010000050.1, read on the forward strand.
GGGTTCTAAAGAACCAGAGGTACAAGCAGAGCCGCTAGAAGCACATATGTCTAATTGGTCTAACATAAGGAGTATAGATTCTCCCTCTATGTATTTAAAACAGACATTTACATTTCCAGGAAGTCTCTTAACAGAATCTCCGTTTAGTATTGTATCGGGGATGTTCTCTATAATTTCCTTTATACATTTCTCTCTTAGGTTTATTAGGTATTTACTTTTTTTATCAATATCTTTTGTAGCCAATTCTATAGCAGTACCCAATCCTACAATGTTTGCAACATTCTCAGTACTAGCTCTTCTTCCCCTTTCTTGTCCTCCACCGTGTATAAAATTGTCTATCTTAGTTCCCTCTTTTATGTAAAGAACACCCACGCCCTTTGGGCCATTGAATTTATGACCTGAAAGAGTAAGGAGGTCAACGTTTAGTTCTTCTAAATTAATTTCAGCATTTCCTATTGCCTGTACAGCGTCGGTATGGAAATATATTTCTTTTTCTTTTGCTATCTTACCTATCTCCTCTATTGGTTGAATTGTGCCTATCTCATTGTTTGCATACATTACGGATATTAATATCGTTTCTTTTTTAATTGCTTTTTTAAGCTCTTTAATATCTACAATACCGTTTTCTTTTACTGGTAGGTATGTTACCTCAAAGCCCTGTTTTTCTAGATATTTACAAGTGTGTAATACTGCGTGGTGCTCTATACTGGAGGTTATAATATGATTCCCTTTATCTTTATTTGCAAATGCTATGCCCTTTATGGCCCAGTTGTCTGATTCACTTCCAGAGCTTGTAAAGTAAATATTTTTACTTTTACAACCTAAGGATTTAGCCACTTTCTCTCTAGCTTTATCTATGGCATCCTTACTCTCTCTGCCTAATGAATAAATACTAGAAGGATTACCGTATTTATCTTTTAAATATGGCAACATACTGTCTAAGACAGGTTTACTGATTTTCGTTGTGGCTGCGTTGTCAAAATAGATCATGTGTAGATTATAGCATCTCTAGTTTAAGGGGAGAGATGTACAAAGTTTGTATAGTATTAATAGTATTATTGATTATTTAAAAAAAGATTCTTTACTGTCTTTCGAAAATAATCAAAGCTTCTTCGCTAGCTTGAAATTCTCCTTCTTCATAGACTTCTTGTACTACTTGTGCACAGATTTCATCCTCTTCGGGTGGAGTTACTATTGATTTAATAGTTACCTGTTCAGGGTAACTCTCTGCTACTATTGCTTCTGTCTCAATATCATAACAAGGGTTAGGTAGAGTTCCTGTTACCATATATGTCCACGTATTGTCTCCTAAGTAATCATACTCTAGATTTAGGTTGTCATATTCCCCTTCCTCAACTACAGGAGATGTATCTTCTATGAATGTTTTGTCAAGAGAGTCTTCTTCTCTATTGACATACAGATAGTAAATACTTCCTGCAATTACTATTAAAGCGAAGAGTAAAAGACTTAAACCAAGCACATTTTTCTTTTCCATATCTAATTAAAACAATTAATTTAAATTAACTCTAAAATGTCTTGTTTACTACTTAGCAACTTTTTCAACAGGAATAATAACATGACCATTATTGCTTTTCCTATCCTTTACCTTCAGTATTAGCAGTGCCCATAGGCCAGCTAGCATCATTAGTATTGCTACTCCCCTCATTGCCCAGTCAAAATATGTGTCTCCTAAGTTTGCAACAAAACCTATGAGAACACTAAAAATAGCCGTAGATATGCTTATAATGGTCTCATAAAAACCATACTGAAAACCTTCTTTGCCTTGATCTAAATTAAGAGCAAAAAGCTTTCTCCAGTTAGGAAGATTGAAAGAAACGCCTATACCGAATATGAACTGAAGTATGTAGTATTGAAAAGGTTCTGTGATCATAGGGTAAAACAGAAAGGGAACTCCCATTAGGACTATTCCTAAGAATAGTAGTATTATTTCGTCTTTGTCGTTTTCTATCTTGTCAGTTAATAAACCTATGGGCATCTGGAAGAGCGCTCTTGTTAAAAAATATATACCAGTACCTATTCCCACAAAACTTGCGGTGTCCGTTCCTAGTTTAGTAGAAAGATATAGCGAGGTTAAATTAGCAATAATTATGAATGGCCCCCAGACGAAAGAGTCTGAAAGAGTTAAATACAAAATTACGTTGTTTAAGTTTTTGAACATATATAAACCATACAATGTTGGAATATATATTTCAATATGGTAAATTAAATGAATTATGAATTTACTAGGTTCTACATATTTACAAATATTATTAGGAGTTATTTCTGCTTTAATTCTTTTTCTTTATGCAATAGATAATCTTAGTAATGAGCTTCAGGAGTTAGCATTAGAGAAATTTAGAAAATTAATATCTAAATTAGCAAAAAACAAGTATGTAGGTACTTTGGTAGGAGCTGTTGCTACTGCGGTTACGCAATCTTCTTCTGCAGTTACCGTTATAGCGGTTGTTTTGGTAAATACTGGGATAATATCTTTTAGTAATAGTTTAGGAATAATATTTGGAAGTAATGTAGGAACTACAATTACTGCTCAGCTTGCTTTGGTTAACTCTGCTGCTATAGCATCAATACTAATAATAT
>CAYQYH010000051.1:0-4467 GCA_964421735.1 uncultured Candidatus Saccharibacteria bacterium
GTACCAGTTAAGGACGATGGAATTTGTAACTTCATCTTCTTCTTTACTTAGGGCCCAACTGTTGTCTTCATCTCCTTGGGTCTCTTCTGCCCAAACTAATTCCCAGCCGGCATTTACTGCTTGATCAACATATTCTTTAATAGTGTTTTCGCTGGTATTGTACACTGTTACGAAGTTAGAGACACCATCACCCATCCACTCGAAGGCTGGTGAGGGTGTACCAATTTGACCGTCAGTATATTCAGGATATACGGGTGGGATATCCATAGATTCCCATGTGATATATGGTTCTTGCTCTTCTAGCTTTTCTCTTTCCTCCTCTTCCTCCTCTGTTAGGACTATCTCTGTGTCATCTTCCGAAGTTTCTACTTCCTTTTCTTGTTCTACTAACGGATAGTCAAACATAAAAAATACAGTAGCTATTAAAATTGTTAATAAGACTCCAATCCAAATTAATAATTTAGGAGAGATTCTTTTTTTAGAAGAGTCTTTTTGTTTTGTTTCTTGTTGTTTTTCCATTTGGGGGGATGTTTTATTAAGTTAATAAGAATATTGTATATGAAATTTTTATGTTTAACAAGAAGGACCTGTTAATAATCTCGGAAAATCCAAGGGAATCTTTCTGTAACTGCTCGGTATTTCTCTCCGCTTACATCGGTAAGGAAGAAAATTTCTCTCACTAGTTCTTCATCTCCCATACAGCAAGCACTTTTTCCTTTATTATCCGTGATATTTTGTTCTTCAAGAGATGCTTCTTTTTTTTCTCTTAAGATAGTGTATAGGGTAATTTCTGTTTTTGTTATTTGGATATTACACAAGGATGCGATAGCGGATATCTGAAGGGATTTGGATAGGCATTCTGAACAAGATATCCCATTATCTAATGATTCCTGTATTAATTGGAACTCAGGTTGTGCAAACCTTCCCCCCTTACTGAGATAATCCTCATACTCTGTTACTGGTAGCAATTCGACTTTTGTGTCTTGTAACATTGGTAATGTGGATAGTGTAGCAAGTTATATTTATGAAGACAAGCAATTGTTTGTTATGTTATATTTAATCATGGAATTTATACTTGTAAGTCTAGTTTTTATACTTGCGGGAATAGGTGCAGAAGTCGTTGGTTTTGGAATATCTGCAATATCTATGGCTCTTTTGCCTCTTTTTTTGCCTTTAGAGATAGCGATTCCCTTAGTAGCAATAATTTCAGTTGTAGCTACGGGAGTGGTTGCCTATCGTACCAAAGCAGCAGGTTTAGAAGAGTTTTTAGTTCCCTTGTTTATTGGTTCTGTTTTTGGAATACCTCTTGGTATATATTTTCTTGAAATAGTTCCAGAGAAAATACTTTTGTTAATTTTAGGTATCATTTTAATTTTTTCTAGTGTATATAGTTTGGTTGGAAAAGAAATTAAGCTTAAGTTTGACAAATTTACCGGGATAATGGTTAGTTTTCTAACAGGGATTTTTGGTGCTTCTGTAAATGTTAATGGTCCTTTAGTGGGTATGTATTTTACTACTAATGAGAATATATCTAAGGTTAAAAATAAGGACTTAATAACTACCTATATGTTTTTTACAGGATTGTTTGTAGTACTAGGGCATTACTTAGTAGGTAGGATAGATAGGGAGGTAGGGATATATACTTTGGTTGTACTTCCTGCATTATTTATTGGTTTACAGTTAGGTAAGGTTATTTTTGACAAGGTTTCTGTATATGAAATAAATAAAAGGTATATTGTTATTAAAACTAGAGTAATAACACCAAACATTCCAACGGTTTTTAAGAATAGAGTTACAGCTTCTTTTTTTTTATCTTCTAAAAATAATCTTAGAGGTTGATAACCAAAGATATATGCCATTACAGCAGTAGAAAGGGTGAAAAGAGATAACATAATGATAGGCATTATAATTTCGTCTAGACTACTCTGAAAGTTAGAGATAGCGGTCATACCAAAAACAACCAGGACTATGTATATTAAAGCTGTTAGAGAATTATAGAAAGGATTTTTTGTCATGTTTAATTCTAATTTAGGAGGTTAGGGGTGTCAAGCGGGAAGGGTTAGGAGTATTGGTTCTCTCTATTATAAAAAATGTGGGAGATATAGAAAGTGTTCTGTTTTAAATTAATGTCTTTTTGGATATAATTCCCAAACTGAATGATGTTCGAAACTGTTAGATAAATCAAACAATCTCTACACTATAAGTTAGCGGGATGAACTCCGCGTACTTCAAAATGTGCGAACTTTTTTAGAGAAAGAATATAATAAATAAGTGGGGAATTTTCTCTTTATGTGGATCTATTTATGAGATATACACCTACTGTTATTATACCAATTGCTATAATTCTTTGTATCAAAGTCTTTTTTGAAATATCTTCTCTGCTTTGAACAAGACAACAATTTATACTGTATAATTCACAATAAATTGAATAACTTAAATAAATGAAAAATCAAGATCAGGTGGATATTACTCAAACAAATAAAATATTAGAGCCATATTCTTTAGAAGAGCTCTCTGTAATTAGTCTTCCAGGAAATCTCGCTAGGCATACAAACGAAATAAAGATGGAAGAGGGGAAAGAACCATATGAGCAAACTATTAAGAATTTAACTGAGGTAACGAGTGCTTTAAACAGCAAGATGGAGGGAGAGGAGTATGCTTTTACTGGGAGTATGAGTATGTATGCCCTTTGGTATGATTTTATGAATAAAAAACCTAATGTTGATATTAAAAGGGTGTTAAATCAGAGGGTTAAGGGTGGGAAGAATGATTTTGATATTGCCATAAGAGAAGAAAGAAAATTAGCTGTAATGGAGGACAAACTAGGCTTTGATGAAGATGCAGTTTCAAAACAAAGAGGAGTTGTTGGCAATCATATGGTAGATATTCAGGTTAGACCCTCAATTAAAGATTTTCCGTATAAGGAAGTTGATTTAGGGGGAGAGAAAGTTTTAGTTCAAAATCCAATAGAGGGAATTTTTGAAAGAATGTCTGCATTAGCATATGAGCAGATTGGGAATGATGGGGAAGTGAATTCCAATGAGGTTAAATGGGGTGTTGATACAAAACTTCTTAAACTGTATGTTATGTTGTCAGAGGGTTTAACAAAAGAGAAGTTAGAGGAAAAATTAGCAAGTTTATGGAATAAGTACCAAAAAGGAAAGAAATATGGATATGTGGAATATTTAGCTTCCCAAGTTAAGGAGGGGAAGGATCAAAGGGATCTTCTGTTACCAGGTATGAGGAAGTTTTTAAATGAAGATATTTCAATAGAAGAATTGCCAGAAAAGATGAAAGAGAGTTTTAGTGGAGTTCCCCCAGAGAATATTGATAATTTGTTATATACAAAAGATTTAGAATTGTTTAAAAAAGAAGCTAAACAGTTAATAGATTCTGTTACACCTAAGGGGGATAGTTATGAGGAAATGCGAGAGAAGGCGAATGAAAATTATAATGAGATTACTTAGTATTAGGGAACTCTGCGTACTTCAAAAGAAAACTATAAGTTAGCGGGACTCCGCGAGAAGGACTCGAACCTTCAACCCAGTGCTTAACAGGCACTTGCTCTACCATTGAGCTATCGCGGATTATTAAACAGCAGGTCAATTATATATATACAAGCTTATTTCTGCAAGACTATCTACTAGGTATTCCTCTAAGAGCAAGGAGTTTTTTCTCCAGCATATCAACCATTACTTTATTATTATGAATATCGTTATACGGATAATACTTTATTCCGTATTGTCTTCCATTTATCTCTTTTTCCTGAAAATACCTTATTTCTTCCTTGTTAATTCTCTTTCTATTTAATTCCTCTGTATAGAGATTAAATTCCCCAAGTAACTTCTCATCCCTCTCATTCATATCCCAAAGATGATCTAGATCTAGGGTTGTTATGGAGATCATCCCAGAAGGAAGAAGAAGGATTCGATCTTCTTTTATATAGGACTCATTTTTTACAAAGGATTCATCTTTTCTAAGGTTGCTTTTTTCTAGATAGATATTACTATTAGAAATATTGATCTTATCAAAGAGCTCGGGGTAAGCATCATATACCTGTTCATTGTTAGCTACTATTGGGACGAATTCACTCTCAGGTTTATCTCTCATTGGAAATTATCTTGTTAAAATTATATTATATTAATATATCTAAATTAAACATGTAAGACAATGTTAGAAGATAAGATAGAAGTCAAATATATAGGAATGGAGTCTTCAGATGCACTAAGGGAATATATAGTGGAGAAAATAAAAAAGAAAAAACCCCTTTTGAAAGATGCAACATCTATAAAGATATTTTTTAAGAATAATAAACACAGTAGGGGTGTAGATGAAGATTTTAGGGTAGACATTAATATAAACTTACCCAACTCTCCAGTTAGAGTAGAAGAGGAAGGACCAGACATGTATGCAAATATTGACCTTGCTATGGATACACTAGACAGAAGGCTAAAGAGATACAGTGAC
>CAYQYH010000052.1:0-4309 GCA_964421735.1 uncultured Candidatus Saccharibacteria bacterium
GCATTATTAAAAGTATCTATAATCTTCTTTATCTTCTCCCAATTACCACCTAATTCAGCTCCTATGTATGCAAAAACATATGCATATACATAAGTCCCCACAAAAGCAATAATAGAAACGACTAATATATTGAATTTGATATATCCTGCAGCTATAACTGTTACGACTCTTAACCATGGAACAAACCTACTTATGAAAAGGTATATGGAGCCTCCTGCAATTACAGATTTTTGTCCTTTTTTATATGATTCTTCAGAAACCTGTAAAAACTTACCTCTTCCGTTTAGAAATTTGAAGAGATCTTTATTTCTAAAATGGAATCCCACCAGATATGTTAACATGGCTCCAACGGTTTCTCCTAGGGCTGCTACTGCGGATATTGCAAGAAGATTATTCGGTTTTAGTGCTCCAACAATAGCAATTACTATCTCAGCTGGAAAAATTCCCAAGCAAGCCAAGAAAACTCCCCAGTAACCTAGGCTTCCAAACCATAAAGCTATTTCTCTTAATAGTTCACTCACCACAATATGATATATTATCAAAATATTAACGAGAAAAGTATACACCATTTTAATTAATCTGTTTGAATGATAATATCTATACATGACTCAACCTTTAAAGAAGAGATCAAAAAATTTCTTAAGAGAAAGGATTTTAAGATACGGACCAGTAGTCTTTATTAGAAAGAATATATTCCTTTTTTCTTTTCTTTTAATTTTTTTTCTAACTCTACTACTCGGAGTGTGGGATATTGGAAAATACGAGATTTATGATTTGGAGGGTAAAGAACTTGAAGTTGTAGTACATTCACAAATGCAACAGTATATTGAAGAGAATATTTATGGAGAGAATTATTTTCTTTTCTCCCCTTCAACTGTAAGAGAAGACATGTATTTAAGTATTTCTAAATTAAAAAGAGTAAGAATAGAGAAGGTGATGCCAAATAAGCTTATCTTTTTTGTAGAGGTATATGATTCTAAGTATGGGTCATTTTTAAAAGGTGAGCGTTGTAATATTTTATCTTCTGAGGGGATAGTTTTGGATTCTGTATGTGAAGAAGAAGGTTTGGAATGTTGTGAGCAATATTCAGCAGAAAACTCCTTAATATTTTTTTCTTCCCCAGATGTCGAGATTTCTGTTCTTGATAACGGTAAAGATAGACTTTTAATAATGGAAGAGGTAAAGAAGGTAGTTAGTGTAATAGAGGCTTTTGGGTATGAAATTGACAAGACTACATTGGAAAAAGAGACTTTAGAAGTAATAGAGAAGGAGGGGAGAGTTTTTAGATTTAGCGTTACTGGCGATATTGATGTACAATTAAAGAGATTTATAGTGGTTGTGGGTAAGATAAAAACAGAGTATTTGGAAATTGGTTCTTTAGATTTAAGATTTGAAAGACCCGTGATGAAAGAGTAGGGGGTCTTGCTAAAAGGACGATTTTTGATTATATTATTAAGTAGAGTTTGTTTAATTGAGAATTTTGTATATAATAAATTTAAAGTAAAATTACCGCCCTAAAATAAATATGGCACGCAAAATAATAACCGCAATAGACGTAGGCTCCTCTAAGATTACAACAGTGATAACCTCGATAGAGGATAGTCAGCAACCAACAGTTATTGGTGTTTGTTCTCAACCGAGTAAGGGGATAAAGAAGGGCGTAGTGGTCAACATAGATGATGCAACTGCCGCTATATCAGAGAGTGTTACTGCAGCTGAAAGAATGGCCGGTGTAACGGTTTCTGATGTGTATGTTTCTATAAATGGTGAGCAAGTTACAAGTTTAAATAACAAAGGAGTTATTGCTGTTGCCAGTTCTGAAATTACGATAGATGATACATATAGAGCAATAGAGAATGCTAGGACATTATCTTTGCCGGATAACCTTAATCCAATCCATATTATTCCCAGAGAATTTGTGGTGGATAATCAGGGTGGAATTAAGTATCCAATAGGTATGAGTGGTGGAAGATTGGAAGTAGAAACCCATATCATTACTGCCCCTAACTCATACTGGCAAAATATTAAGAAATGTGTAGATCAGATAGGATCTAATGTCTACGATGTGATATTTACTGGTTGGGCTTCCTCTCTTTCAGTTTTAACAGAAACCGAAAAAGAGTTAGGAGTAACCCTCCTGGATGTTGGTTCTGGGACTACAAGTATCTGTATTTTTCAGGAAGGTTCAATAATATATAGCGGTTGTATTCCTCTAGGTGGAAATAGTATTACTAGTGATATTGCAATAGGTCTTCAGGTATCATTAGAGGAAGCAGAAAAAATTAAAGTAAATATGAGTGATTTGTTGGATAATAAATACTCAGAGAGTAACTCAAAGGACTTAGACTCTACACCTGCTTTACTTAGGAAGAAGGATGAGCCTGCAAAGAAGAGCAAGGGTCCCGAAATAGATCTAAATGTCATAGGGGTTGATAAAAAAGTCTCCAAAGACATGTTACAGAAAATAGTAGAGGCTAGGTGTGAAGAGATTTTTGAAATGACAAAAGAAAACGTTACAAAGGCTGGGTATGAAATTGATATGCCTGCAGGGATAGTTTTAACAGGAGGTACTAGTTTATTAAGAGATTTAACCAAATTAACACAAAACATATTTGGAGTAGCAGCAAGAGTTGGATATCCTTCTGGACTTACTGGTATGATAGAGGAAATATCTGACCCTTCCTATGCTACTGTTCAAGGTTTGATAAAGCATGCATTAGATGATGATGTTGAGATATCTTCTTCTGACAAATCGGGAGCAGGTATTTCAAGTTTCTTTGATAAAGTAATTGAATGGTTTAAGTCTTTACTGCCCTAGAAGATAAATTAATTTAACAGTAAAGTAGATATGTTAGTCACAACGAATGTGGATCCAGTTGCTAAAATTAAGGTTGTAGGGATAGGTGGTGGTGGATGTAATGCCATTAATACCATGATCACAGATTATGACATAAATGGTGTAGAATTTATGGCCTTTAATACAGATGCTCAGGTTCTTAAGATGTCTCAAGCTCCAACAACACTACAGTTGGGAGAGGATTTAACACAAGGACTGGGTGTTGGAGGAGATGCTGAATTAGGTGCACAGGCGGCAGAAGAGAGCATAGATGAAATTCAGGAACTTTTGGAAGGCGCTAATATGGTATTCATAACGGCAGGTATGGGGGGTGGAACGGGTACAGGAGCTGCTCCAATAATTGCTGGAGTAGCAAGAAATATGGGTGCACTAACAGTAGCTGTAGTTACAAGACCATTTGACTTTGAGGGCAATAAAAGAAAAGATGTTGCGGAGGAAGGGATAGATACTCTAAGAGACAAGGTGGACACTCTAATTATAGTTCCTAATCAAAGACTTTTAGAAATAGTGGAGGAGAGTGAAAAGCTCTCCTTTATTGACGCAATGAAGAAAGTAGATTCTGTTTTAGCGGAAGGTGTTAATAGTATTTCCAGTTTGATCAGTGAAACGGGATATATTAATGCTGACTTTAATGACGCTAAATCGATAATGCAAAGCTCAGGGACCGCGCTTATGGGTATTGGAAGAGCAAGTGGAGAAAACAGAGCAGAAGAGGCTGCTAGAAAAGCAACAACAAGTCCCCTTCTAGATATGTCAATTGAGGGTGCCACTGGAGTTCTTTATAATGTTGTTGGATCTGATCTTACTCTCCCTGAAATTAGCCTAGTTTCAGAGTTAATTAAAGAGGCTGTGGATCCTTCCGCAAATATTAAATTTGGAGCACAAATTGATCCTGATGCAGGAGAGGAGATATCTATTACGATTGTAGCAACAGGTTTTGATACAAAGAAACAGGTATTTACAAAACAACAGAAAGGTTTTAGTCCAACAACAGTTCGAACCTTTGGCTTTGATTCTGAGGAAGATGAGATAACGGAAGTAGAGGAGGAGCAGACCCCCGAAGAGACAAAAGAAAGCTCCTTGGACTCAAGTACCTCCAACGAGGATATTGAGAAGGAAGATCTTCCATCTCTTGAGGGTGATGACGACTCAGAGAGTAAGGAGTCAAAGACATCTCCGAAAGTACCAGAAGATGTTGAGGACGAGATGGAGATTCCCGCTTTTATGAGGAGAGATACTGGAAACTAAAGGGTAGGAATGCTATAACTCATATATGAATCTTTCAAATTTAGGTCCTAAAAAGAAATCTTTTCCAAATGTTAAGATGTTGTTACCTCTCATCATATTATCTCTCATTGGAATAATTACATTGCTTTCTACAACCATTCTTTCTAGAGGAGGTTTTGGTGAATTAGAAATTGTCTATAAACAGATACTTTTTGTAATTGTAGG
>CAYQYH010000053.1:0-3908 GCA_964421735.1 uncultured Candidatus Saccharibacteria bacterium
TTTCTATTTCCTTTATCAAAAATCTCTAAATTTAACTCAGAAACAGCAGGTGTTTCACGACCCTTTTCTTCAGAATCTTCAACAAAGAGCTTCTCCATCTCTGCCGGTTGTTCATCCTCATCTCTATCTAAAAAAGCATGCTTTAATCTAACAATAAGATACTTATTTAACCAATCCAAACTCCTGGAAGTCATATAAACAGACCTTTCTTTTTTACCCTTACCAAGAATATAAATTTTGCCCTCTACATTAAGTTGATCTAAATTTAAACCAACCAACTCTGATATCCTCATACCAGTTGCAAACAACATCTCTAACATACATCTGTTCCTTAAAGCTACCCTTTTATCCTTCTCAAAAACCATTGGTGCTTCAATCAATTTCTTGAGTTGTTCTAAACTAGCTACCTTCTTTGTTCTCTTTTCTTTCTTCATTAAATTTATAGCATCCGGAGGTAGCGGAATTTCTAAATCATATGATATCCTAAATTTCAGAAACGACCTTAAAGCTGAAAGCATTCGATTAATACTACTTGGACTCAGACCCTCATTTTTTTTACTAGACGTTTTGGAAGATTTTGATGAAGTTGGAAACTTTCCAAGACTTCCGTACACCTTGGAATACACATCTGTTAAAAAATCACTCTCGAACCTCTTCTTGCGTTTCACTGGATTTTTATCCTTCTTTTTAGGTGTACTTATACCACCTACAAACTTAACACCGCTTAAATCGTCGCTAAGAGCTTCTCCATCCTTAACCCCTGCTGTATTAACGTTTTTAGCGTATTGCTTCCTAAAATTGTCTAAATCTCTTAAATGTTCACCCGCAACTAGATAACCTTTGAATGTATCTATATCCTTTTTGGTAATATCTTTAAACTTGGTTCCTCTGAAATGCAAAAAGGTTGCAAAGATGCAAAGATCACGAGCATAGTTATAAATGGTCTGTGTACTATAATTGTTATTTTGCAAAGACAGGAGGTAGTCATCCTGATCATTAAGTTTTGGAAAATCTTTCATACTTTATTTTATATTAAATTAAATGGATATCAAACATGTATCAATTTTCTAATTTAAAACTTAAGAGTAGGGGATGTAAAAATTTTTCAAAAACACACCCTTGAGTAAAAAACCAAAGTAGAGGGGAAATGAAATAAAAAAAGAATTATTTTCCAGATGGTTATATATCATTTAATATTTTTTCATTATTTAAAATAGCTTACATTTCTATCATTCTTCTCCGTTCTTACATGCTCACCGCATATAAGGATGATTATACTCGGTTAATATATTTTAATCATAACACATTTTCGTAAAGGGTAGAACCCCCCTTCTGAAATATCGTATACAATCTGTGATACCCATAAATACTAGAATAATATTACTTCACTTATTCCCTATATATCCTCTACAGTAACTATTATTAGTAAAAGATTAGCAACTAATTATCCACACTGCTTACTATAGGTTCTTGCGTACTATGGGATATTGAGTCCTCTACCCCTACTCTCTATGAAACACACACATCATTTGTTGAAATCTAAATGTTCAAAAAAACACTTATTAGAAAAGCAATTACTAGGATTGTAATATAAAAATATATTCCTTTACTCTTACCATATACAACTTCTTCCTGACTAACTACCCCTACTGAGAAATAATAACCAAGGACCGGTATAGCTGCAACAATCTCGTGAGAATCACCTGTAAGAAACATCCCTACAAACAACAGAAACGTTATTAACACTGTTAACAAACTCTTTTTGTACAACTCCCCCTCCTCTATTCCAATGTTTAAATAATGCAGGGAGATTACTGCTATATAAGTAATAAGTATTAATGGTAAAAGAAAATATATCTCTAAACCTGTAACTAAGAAACTGAACGTAAAGAAATACATCATTAACAGAGAGACAAGATAGGAGGAAGTCCTACCAACCTGTGCAAGAGGAATTTTCTTAAAAAGGTCTACATTTAAAACATTGGCCATTAGAAAGGATATATAGTTGCCTAGGAATACTAGGAACATGAGAAAAAGAAGTATAAAAGCCTCATATATTCGACTAAATTTCTGAAAAAAGAAAAACTCAATAAATAAGGCCTGTGAGAACACATACAAAGCAGACTGAAGAAGAAAAGGAACAGATCTTTTTTTTACTTTAAAATTAAATGCCCAAAGTAAGCCAAGAAAAGTTACTACAAAATATATTCCCGCATTAAGATACACCCTCCATACAACAACTTGTGTCTGTGCTTGTGTTATTTTAGAAACAAATATGGCTAGAGCAATTAAAGCCGCTAACGTAATAAGTTTTCCTCTTTTCTCTTCGTCTGTACTTTTAATTGCGCTATCCATTTGTAGATTCTAAATATTTTAAACCTTTTGGGGTTAATACTCTACCCCTAGAGGTTCTTTTAATGTATCCACATTTCATCAAGAATGGTTCGTAAACATCCGAGACAGTAACTTCATCTTCTGAAATAGCGGCTGCTAGAGTAGACAGACCAATAGGGCCTCCCCCAAAATTATTCAACAGGGTCTTTAATATTGTCCTATCTATCTTTTCCAACCCTTGTTCGTCTATTCCTAGTAGCTTCATAGTTTTAAAAACAATCTCTGTTGTTACTTTCTCTTCTCCCCTACTCTCTGCATAGTCTCTAGTCCTTCTTAAGAGTCGCAACCCTATCCTAGCAGTACCTCTAGAGCTATCTGCCAACTTTTTAAGCGCCCCCTCTCCTATTTTAATGTCCCAAAGCTTACTAGCCCTCTTGAGGATTGAAACTAAATCCTCTTGAGAAAAGAAATCTAGTCTCTGAACTAAACCAAACCTTTCTCTCATAGGAGAGCTAATCTTGCCTACCTGTGTAGTAGCCCCTATTAAAGTAAAAGGCTCCAAAGTCAACCTAATAGTTTTGGCAGAAGGTCCTTTCCCCATAATGATATCTAGCACTCCATCCTCCATAGCTGGGTAAAGAATTTCCTCTACTACTTTAGATAATCTATGGACTTCGTCTATAAAAAGTACATCATTTTTCTTTAAACCTGTTAATATTGCAGCTAAATCACCTTGTCTTTCAACAGCAGGACCAGAAGTTATTTTAATAGAAGCCCCTACTTCGTTTGCTATAGCCATAGCAAATGTAGTCTTACCTAAGCCTGGAGGACCATAAAAGAGAATATGATCCATTACCTCCTTCCTCTTTTTAGCAGAATCTATCATCATCTGAAGTGCTTCTTTTTCTAATTTCCTCCCAATCATCTCACTAAAAGTACTAGGCCTAATACTTTGTTCTAGTATTGAATTCTCTTCAAAAGATTGAGACAGTTTTCTTTTCTTTTTAGGTTTTGATGTAGACTCTATCATTTTATTCACTTAATACTTTTTTAATTAGATCTTCTATACTAATATCTTTTCTCTTTTTTAATATCTTTTCACCTAGCTTAGTTTTCTCCTTTAGTTGATCTCCCGAAAAACCTAGTGTCTTGAGAGCTTCTTTTAGCTCTTTTATGACTATATCCTCGGCACCTTCTTCCTGGTTAAAATCTATCTTACCTCTTAGATCCAATATTATTTTCTGCGCTCCTTTCATCCCTAAACCAGAGACTTTAGTTAAGGCTTTAGCATCACCATCTATGATAGTTTGTTCTAATTTCTTTCTAGAAAATGTTGACATTATGGATAACCCTGTCTTAGGACCTACTCCTGACACTGAGATTAATTGTTCAAAAAAGTCCCTCTCTCCTTCTTTTTTAAAACCAAAGAGTGTTTGGTTATCTTCCCTTACATGGAAATGAGTATATAATGAGTACTTTTTACCTTTAGGAGGAACTATATATGTACTAGGAATGCTTATTCTGTAGGCAATACCACTGTCTGTTTGGATATCTACATAAGAATCTTTAGATAT
>CAYQYH010000054.1:0-5414 GCA_964421735.1 uncultured Candidatus Saccharibacteria bacterium
GATAACACATATAGTCCTTTTTACCAAAGGCTTTCGCGACATACTAGAGGTATTTGTCGTAGCTTCTTACTGTGAGCATTGATTCTGCTTCTCTCTTCATGTCTAGAATAACTCCGACTACAATAAGAAGTCCGGTTCCAGAAAAAACAGCCCCTGATATTAATCCTGTTCTTACAAAAATATCAGGGAGGATTGATATGAGGGCAAGAAACACACCTCCTATAGCTGTTAGTCTGAAGCTTATTTTCCTTAAGTATTGAGCTGTCTTCTCCCCTGGTCTAATTCCTTGAATAAATGCTCCCTGTTTCTGCAAGTTCTCTGCAAGGTCATCTGTTTTAAAAACAACTGTTAGATAAAAGAAGGAAAAAGCTACAATGAATACGAAGGATATTGTGTTAAATATGTATGGATTATCTAATAGAAGCATTACTCTCTCCGTAATTGATGTAATTGATGGACTAAATTCTCTACTTATTATAAATTTCCCTATTAATTGAGGGAAGGAAAGGAAGGACATTGCAAAAATAACGGGCATAACACCAGATTGAGTCAGTTTTATTGGTAGATAACTTTCTAAAGCTCCACCTGTTCTTACTCTCCTTGAGTATTGAATTTTAATTTGACGTTCTGTTTGATTTACTACTATGACGGAAACTACCAGGAGAATTGAGAAGATAGTAAATACAATTTTTTGGAAGGAGTCCATTGTCACAAAGTTTGACCTAAGGGTTCCCGGAATTCCTGAAAGTATTCCTAACATAATAAGGTATGAGGATCCACCACCGATACCATCTTCTGATAGAAGTTCTCCAAACCACATCATAACCATTGCACCTGCAGTAAGTGTCGCTGTCATAGTAACTAACTCAAGAGTTCCTAGTGTTTCTATTAAGCCAAATCCTCTAAGGGTTGAATAAATAACAAAGGATTGAAGTATTGCTAGTGGTACTGTTGCAATACGGGTGTACATGGATATCTTTCTTCTCCCTTCTGCACCTTCTTTCCCTAGCTCTTCCAGTTTGGGTATTACTGTTCCTAGAAGTTGGAAAATGATGGATGCGTTGATGTAAGGAGTTAGACCTATTGCAACAATGGATGCAGTTTCGAGAACTCCTCCTGAGACTGTAGAGAGAATGTCTCCAAAGCCTGTGCCGGCAAAGAGTTGTTTTATTGCATCCGCAGGAATTCCTGAAACAGGAATAGCAGAAAGGACTCTGTACACAAGAAGTATTAGTAAGGAGAATATTATTTTATCTCGGATTTCTTTGGTCTTAAATATTGATTTGATCTTTTCTATTGTGTTTTTCATTAGTAAGGTTCTATTTTACACTACTTAACACTACCACCTGCTTTCTCTATCTTTTCCTGTGCCGAAGGAGACATTTTTATTCCCTCAATCGCTATCTTCTTAGTTATATCTCCCTTACCAAGGATTTTAACTTCCTGAGCATTTTTTCTTATAAAGCCTCTCTCTTTTAACTTCTCTACTGTTATTTTCTCTCCTGATTTAAAGTTTTTAGAAATTGTTCCAACGTTAACTACTTGAGTATTAACTTTAGATCTGCTTTTAAATCCTTTCAACTTAGGAATTCTTCTAAAGAAAGGAACGTTTCCTCCTTCAAATGCCACCAAAGATTTATGTCCAGTTCTTGATTTCTGACCTTTTGTACCTCTACCTACAGTGTGTCCACCAACTCCTGAGCCATAACCTCTACCTAATCTTTTAGCTTTCTTTATTCTTTTTTTTCTCTTTGGAATATTTTCTAAATACATTATTTCTTTTTATTTACTTTAGACTTTTTCTTTCTGGTATTTTTAAATTTGTTGGAGCGAGAACTTCTCTTTTTCTTTTCAGCTTTTCTCCTCTTTTGTTCTTTTAGCTGTCTTTCTTTGTCCAGATCTTCTTTAAGTGCTATTCTTTCTCTCATTTTCTTCATCCTTCTCAAAACTCTTCCCTTTCTTAATTTCTGCAAAGCTTCAAATGCACAGTATGCATTTGCATTAGGTTCATCACTTCCTAGGATTTTTCCATATACATTGTCTATTCCTGCGAGATCTAGAACTGTTCTAACGGATGACCCTGCAATTATTCCTGTCCCTGGTCGTGCAGGTCTCAACAATACTTTTGCAGCACCATATTTATATCTTATCTCATGTGGAATAGTGTCTCCTATTAGTTCGATTTTCTTCATCTTCTTAATTGCCAATCTTTCCCCCTGGTCTATTGAACTCTTCACATCTGAGCCTCTACCCAAAGCAACTCCCACAGAACCTTTTCTGTCTCCTACAACTACAACTGTACTAAACCTTAATCTCCTTCCCCCTTTAGTTACCTTTGCAACTCTCCTGATGGGAAGAATCTTCTTGTCATATTTACTTCTTTTTCTGTTTCTGTCGTATTTTCCTGCCATTTTTATATTTCTAAATTTTAACTTTCTGTTTTCTTAATTCTTCAACGAATGTCTTTACCAAACCATGGTATTTATATCCACTTCTATCAAACACCAAACTTTCGCTTTTTAATGCTTCTTTAGCAAATTTTTTAGCCATGGCTATTATATCATCTGTGTTCTTTTTAGTCATAAAGGATTTTATTACTATTCCTTTGTCATCATCTGCTAATCCTGCATAAAAATACTTATTACTCTTAAAAACAAAAACTCTAGGCTTAGTAGCTGTTCCCTGAACAGTTTTTCTAATATGTGCTTTTCTTCTTTTTCTTTGTTGTTCTTTATTTCTTGTCATAACTATGTCTTGATATATTATTCTGTTTCTGTTGCTAAATTAGCTTTTGAGCTCTTTCTTCTTACATACTCGTTTTCATATCTAATTCCTTTTCCTTTATATGGTTCTGGTTTTCTTAATTCTCTTATCTTTGCAGCAAATTCTCCAACCTTCTGTTTGTCAAAACCTTTTACAACAATTTTAGTTTCTTCAGGGACTTCTAGTGTTATACCTTCATAGGGTTCTACTTCCACAGGGTGGTTTAGTCCTAGACTCATTACTAACTTATTGCCTTCCATTCTTGCTCTATAACCAACTCCTACAAGTTCTAGGGTTTTACTAAAACCTTCCTTAACTCCACTGATAGCATTTTGGATCAGGGCCCTGTGTGTACCATGATTGGACTTGTCTTGTTTGGTCTTTCCTTTTACTGAGACTTTTATTGTATTGTCCTGCATTTCAAGTTCTACTCCTTCAGCTAAACCAATTTTGATCTCCCCTAAAGGTCCTGTAACAGTAACTGTGGTACCCTCTTTCTGTACTGTCACTCCGTCTTCTATTATGATTTCTTGTAGTCCTATTCTAGACATTTTATTACCAAATTTGACATATAAATTCGCCTCCTAACTTTTGGCTCTTGGCCAAAGCACCATTCATTACCCCCCGTGAAGTGCTAATTACTGATATTCCTCTCCCATTCATTATCGGTACAATCTCATTACTGGAAACATATATTCTCTGACCTGGTTTACTAACTTTTTCTAAGTGTGAGATTACTGGTTCATCGTCATCATATTTTAAAGAAACTTCCACAACTCTTTCCTTTTCTTTAAATCCCTCTATCATTTCTTCTTGATCCAGAACTTTAAGCACGGCAACAGACATCTTAGTGTTAAGAATTTCCACTGTTTCCATCTTCCTCATGATCGCATTTTGTATTCTTGTTAACATATCTGCTATTGGATCGTTCATACTTCTTTTTAATCAAATTATATTACCAATTTGCCTTTTTAACACCAGGTATTTTACCTTCACTAGCTAGCTCTCTAAAACATATTCTGCACAGTCCATAGTGTCTGATGTATCCTCTTGCTCTTCCACATAGTTCACACCTGTTATATGCCTTAGTACTGTACTTAGAGTTTTTCTTTAATTCTTTTGCTTTGTATTCTTTAGCTGCGGTTGACATCTTTTCTAAAAGGGAATCCAAATTTATCTAAAAGTATCTTCGCTTCTTCATCTGTTTCTGCTGTAGTAACTATTGTTACTTGCAAGCTTCTTATTTTGGCTACTCTGTTAGGATCTATTTCCACAAATACTGTGTGGTCTTCTATCCCCACGGAGTAGTTACCTGCACCGTCAAAAGAATCAGGATTTAATCCACGGAAGTCTTTGGTTCTTGGAAATGCTATATTTACCAATTTATCAAAGAACACCCACATCCTGTCTCCTCTTAACGTTACAGATACTCCTACATCCATTCCTTTTCTTATCTTAAAGGCCGATATAGCTTTCTTGGCTTTGTTGATAATAGGTTTTTGTCCTGTTATCAATGTTAGTATCTCAACTATCTCTTCTAACGCAGAGCTGTTAGTTACCGACTCACCAGCTCCTACATTTACGACTATTTTCTTCAAAGTAGGCACTGCCATAAGGTTATCGTATCCCTTCTCTTTCATAATCTCTTTTTTTATTTTTTTATTGTATTCTTCTTTTAATCTAACCATTACTTTTTATCTTTTGATTTAGATGTAGTTTTCTTTTTACTCTTTTTCTTAGTCTTCTTGGTTGTCTTTTTAGTAGTCTCTTTCTTCGTTTTCTTCTCTTGTCCCTCTTTCTCTTTTTTTGCCTCTGTCTCTTTTGTCTGCTCCTTAACTATATCCTTCCCACATTTCTTACAAACCCTTATTTTATCTTTTCCTTCTTTTCTAATCGCTACTTTTGTTGCTTTGTCACAGTGTGGGCATACAAGCATTACTTTAGATGCAGAAAAAGGTTTTTCTATTATAACTATTTCCGAAGTCTTAGTTCTACCGTCTCCTTTAAGGTGCTTTTTGTAAAGGTTCAAACCCTCTACGATCAGTTTCCTCTCTTTAGGGTCAACAGCCACAACAGGACCTCTTCTTCCTCTGTCCTTGCCGTAGAGGACCTTGACTGTGTCTCCTTTTTTAATTTTCATATTATTCGCCATCTTCCTTAATTTGTGATCTATATATTTAAAGTACTTCTGAGGCCAAAGACACTATCTTGTCAAAGCCCTTCTCTTTTAACTCTCTTGCTACAGGACCAAATATTCTGGTTCCCTTAGGAGCTTTATTCTTTGGATCTATAATTACTAATGCGTTGTCATCAAACCTGATGTAGGTACCATCTTTTCTTCCTACCTCTTTGTGTGTCCTAACTATTACCCCTTTCATAACTTCGTGTCTCTTTATTCCGGCATTAGGTAGTACTTTCTGTATAGCTACTACAACAACATCTCCAATGGTAGCGTATCTTCTTCTAGAAGCACCTGGGATACCAATAATCTTTGCTATCTTGGCTCCACTGTTATCTGTAACTATTAATTTTGATTCTTGTTGTAACATGATTATTCCTCCTTATCTATAACTACCCATCTTACCTTCTTAGAATACGGTCTACTCTCTCTTATGGTCACAATATCTCCAACCTCTAGTTCTTGATTAGTA
>CAYQYH010000055.1:0-5703 GCA_964421735.1 uncultured Candidatus Saccharibacteria bacterium
AAGGAGGTTTTTTCTTTTATAGATGGGCCTATTACTGCAAATAATCCAATGGGTGTTCATCATGCGTGGGGAAGGACTTACAAAGATACAATACAGAGATACAAGAACTCAAAGGGTTTTAAACAGAGGTTCCAGAATGGTTTTGACTGTCAAGGTTTATGGGTGGAGGTACAGGTAGAAAAGGAGTTAGGGTTTAACAGTAAGAAGGATATTTTGGATTACGGTATGGATAATTTCACAAATGAGTGTGTCGCAAGGGTAAATAAGTATGCAGGTATTCAGACAGAACAGTCTAAGAGGTTAGGTATGTTTATGGACTGGGAAAATAGTTATTACACTATGTCTGAGACTAATAATCTATATATTTGGAATTTTTTAAAGAAATGTCATGAGAAGGGATTGATATACAAGAGTAAGTCTTCTACAACCTGGTGTCCAAGGTGTGAGACAGGGCTTTCTCAGCATGAGCAGTCTGATGCGTATCAGACTGTAGAGGATACAGCGGTATATGTTTTCTTTAAATTAAAGGATGACTCAAAGGTAGATTCAAAGGTAGACTCAAAGACTGGTTCAAAGACTAAGCAAGTGGGTGAGGAATATGTTTTGGCTTGGACTACTACCCCGTGGACTCTTTCTGCGAATGTGCTTTTAGCGATAAATCCTGAATTAAATTATGTTAAAACAAAGATAGATAACAAGAGTGTATACTTAGGAAGGGATGCTGCACAGAGATTGGGTCTTGAGAATCTAGAAGAGATTGAAGTTAAGGATTTAGTTGGTAGAGAATATGAATCACTTATGGATATGTCTGCCCAAAAGGAAATAGAGGAAGTTCACAAGATAGTGGAATGGGATTTGGTTGATTCTGATAGTGGGTCTGGTGTTGTACATGTTGCTCCTGGTTGTGGACAAGAGGATTTTGAATTAGGGCAAGAATTAGGCGTACCTTCCATTTCTCCTCTAGACACTTCCGGTCATTTTGTTCAGGGCTATGATTTTCTTACGGGAGAATATGCTCACGGAGTAGAGGATTTGGTTATAGAGCATTTGGAGGAAAAAGGTTTATTATTTAAAACAGAAGTTTATGAACATAGCTATCCTCACTGTTGGAGGTGTAAAACAAAGTGTTTGTTTAGGTTAGAAGATAACTGGTTTATTAATATTGACAAGATAAGAGGAAATCTCAAAAGGGAGGCTTTGAAAGCAACATGGATGCCTGAGTTTGTAGGAAAGAGAATGCAAGATTGGTTGGATAATATGGATGATTGGATGATTAGTAGAAACAGATTTTATGGTTTAGCACTTCCCTTCTATAAATGTACAAAGTGCAATACTTTACATGTTATAGGGAGTAAGGAAGAATTAAGAGAGTTAGCAGTTAATCCAGAGGTAGTTGATAAGCTTCCTAGCTTACACAGGCCTTGGATAGATGAGGTAGTTATTAAGTGTCCTAAATGTGGTCAGGAGATAAAGAGGGTTTCTGATGTTGGAGATTGTTGGTTGGATGCGGGGGTTGTTCCATTTTCAACTCTAAAGTATCTAGAGGACAGGGATTACTGGGAGAAATGGTATCCTGCTGAGTTTGTGATTGAGATGATAGAGCAAGTAAGGCTTTGGTTTTACTCTATGCTTGTATTCGGTGTCATATTTGAAGATCAAATACCATATGAGAGAGTTTTGGGATTTGCAGAGGTAAGGGATGAGGATAATCAGAGGATGAGTAAAACTGCACATAATTACATTCCTCTCGATGAGGCAGCAGATAAAGTGGGTACAGATTTAATTAGGTGGAACTTTTTAACAGCCTCTGTTGGAGCTAATATACGTTTTGGTTTTAAAACATTGGATGATGTAAGAAGAAAGTTTTATATTCCTCTTTGGAATACCTATAACTACTTTGTTACATACGCGAAGCTCCATGATTGGGATTACTCTAAATACAATGTAGAGAAGGTAGAGCATGTAATGGACAGGTGGGTAGTATCTAAGACTAAGAAACTTGCTCGGGATGTAGAGCAGTATATGGATGGGTATGATATGGCCTCTTCCTCGAGAGAGATAGAGGAGTTTGTTAAAGATCTTTCTCAGTGGTATATAAGAAGGTCAAGGGATAGGTTTAAGGAGGGGGACGCAGATGCAATAGGGACTTTACATTATGTTCTTTTGACAATATCTAAATTACTCTCTGCGTATGTTCCTTTCATTGCAGATGAGATATATTCCAATATTTCTGGTAATTTAAGTCTCCCTGATAGTAAGTCTTCCGTACATCTTGAAGATTATCCGGAATTTAAAGAGGAGGAGATAGACGAAACTCTCTTAGAGGAGATGGAGGTTGTTAGGGAAATATGTTCAAACGGTCTTCAAGCAAGGGAGAGTGCTAAGATAAGTTTGAGGCAACCGTTGAGTAAGGCTTATATTGGTTTGAAGGCTGATTATATTCAAGAAATTGTGAAGGAGGAATTAAACCTCAAAGAGGTAGAGTATTCTAAAGAACCTTTTAAAAAGGAGGGATTTATAACGGTAGGGGAAGATGATCTTTATGTGTCTTTGGATACAAAGATGACAGATGAATTAAGGAGGGAAGGTATAGTTAATGATTTTTTAAGGAAGTACAGGAATTTCAGAAAGAAGCAAGGTTTTAGGATGGGTGATATGATTAATCTTAAGATTTCTATAGAGGGTAAGGAAGAGGAAATTATAAAGGAGTTTGTAGAGGGAAATAGGCAAGAAATGCATGTTAAGAGTATTGATTTTGTTGATAAAAAGGAAGCTCTTGAAAGGGAATTTGAAGTTGCTGAATCTAAAATTAAGATATCGGGTAGTTTGATAAATTAAGAAGAATGAGGGAGTGTTGTTGAAGAGGTTTTTTTTGACAGAAAAAGAGATATACTATAAGCTCTTGTAGATAGTTGACAGATTAATTAATTGGTGGTAAATTTAAAGCGTACTTTAAAAGTCTTGAGTTTTTGACTCATATTGTGCAGGATGTTGTAGGTTATTAGAACCTTCTTTCATTACTACTTCCTTCGGGTTGTAGAGCACTGCTTTTCTGCTTGCAGTAATGTAGTGTTTGATGTTCCGGTGTAGGTCCGGCATCCTGCTTATGTAGGGCGTTGTAGGTTATTAGAACCTTCCTTCTTCTCATTTCCTTCGGGATTTGGGGCATCTCTTTCTATTTATAGTTTGCGATGTTTGAAGCTCCGGTGTAAGTCCGGCGTCCTGCTTTTTTGTTTGCTAATTAATGAAATTTATTCTTCTACTTCTTCTATCTCTATTCCTGTAATATCTGTGAATTTCTCAGAAGCTGTTTTTAAAGTAGTTCCTCCAGAAACTGCTAATTCTCCAACAATATTTCTTATTGCACCTTCCAATTGTTTTTCTATTGTAATAGGTATTAATCTTCCCTCTTTCTTTCTCTTTTTCTTTACATAATTGCAGTATTGGATAATCTGTATTGAAGCCCCTAATTCTGAACTTTCTTCTAGATCTTTAAAAACCTTTATCATCATATTAAAATCCTTCACCTTGGGGTCAATTGCGGGGGTCTTTTTAAGAATCTTGATACCTTCTTCGATCTTTTTTGTTGGTAATATTCTTCGAATTCCTAGATTCTCTACATTATCTACAGGTGTAGATATACTAAGGGGGTTTGTAGCTAGTTCAAATTCAAAATATTTCTTTTTTTCGCCATTAAACTCTATTTCCTTTTCTCTTTTAATTACTCCAGCTCCGTGTGAGGGATAAAAAACTTTGGATCCGACTTTAAACTCCATAAACCGCCTTCTTTTAATGTTAACTCCTAATTATATCATGAAAATGATATAATTTTTATATGAACATATTAGTAATTGGAGGGGGTACCGGTTCAAAGGTAGTTCTAGAAGGATTAAAAAGTTACAAAGAACTCAAATTAAAAGTCATTGTCGCAATGATGGATGACGGTGGGAGTAATGCTGTAGTAAGAGATGAATTTGGTCTCTTACCCCTTAGTGATGTAAGGAAGTCTATTCTTGCTCTTGCAGATACACAAAGCCATGAGGTCTTAAGGGAGCTTTTTACTTACAGATTTCATGATTCTGAGAGTATGGAGGGGCATACTTTAGGTAATCTTCTTATGATTGCGATGACAGATATCATGGGTTCTGAAATAGGGGCAATTGAGATGTTTAAAAACATGTTTAGTGTTAGAGGGGATATAATTCCTGTTACCTTAGATGATGTTAGATTAGTAGCTGAGTATGAGGATGGTAGTAGGGTGGTAGGGGAGCATTATATTGACGAACCTAAAGTTCATAAAGATATTAACAACTTTTATTTAGATTCCTCAGCTAAAGCTTTAGATTCTGCTTTGAACGCTATTAAAGGGGCAGATTTCATAGTATTAGGACCTGGTGATCTTTATACTACATTACTTCCTAATCTTTTAGTTGAGGGGGTACAGGAGGAGTTAAAGAAAACTAAGGCTAAAGTAATCTATGTCTCCAATCTAATGAGTAAGATAGGGCAAACTAGAAATAAAAGCCAAAAAGAAATAGTGGAAATTGTAGAAGGGTATCTTGGAAGAAAGGTTGATTATGTCTTGTTAAATAAAGGTCAATTACCGAAAGATGCTTATAAAAGGTATCTTCAAGACGGTGAACATGTATTGCAAGATGATTTACATGATGGCTATGGTAGGACTGTAATAAGGAGAGATTTAATAGGTTCTGATCCTGTAGAAAAACAGAAGGGAGATAAACTAAAAAGAAGTCTTATTAGACATGATAGTCAGAAACTTCGTAAGGAGTTGTATTCCATTTTTAATAGGGATAAGAATTCCTTTGTAAGAATTTTTAATTCACTTCTTAGCCACTATAAGGATTAGCTCTTCTCTTGGTTCTTGTAAGGTCTTATTGTCTTGAGAGTACCTTAAGTTAAATCCATTTCTTCTTAGTATTTTTAAAAGGTTGTTAATTTTATGACCCTTTACAGGATGGTATTCAACGATAATGTTTTGAATTTTCTCTAACCTTTTATTTTCCTCTAAATCTTTTAATATCTCTAACTCTATACCTTCAACATCAAGTTTTAGTAAGTCTACTTTACTTTTAATGTATTTACTCAAGGGTTGGGTTCTAACCTCTATTGGGATACTTTTTTGTTTTCCATTCCAAGCATCTCTTTTAAAACTAGCAGTAGAGAATGCTCCGTATCCTGAGCTATCTATATAGAATTTTCTCTTTTGAGATTTATTACCAAGGGCAATATTGAAGGTCTTTATATTTTTTAAGTTGTTGTAAAAAATATTCTCTTCTAGCAAGGGGAAAATATTAGGGTTGGGTTCAAAGCAGGAAATTCTTGAGTTAGGGAATTTGTTTTTGAAGTACAGTGTTGCAAGTCCTATGTGTGCTCCTACATCGAAGATGTTTAGGAGTTTTTTCTTAGGCTTGTTTAAGTTAATGGAATATATTTCGTTTTTGAAAATCTCTTCTTTTAGATTTTTAAGTTCTTCTTTATTAAAGAAAGTTATAGTGTATTTGCCGATTTTGGTTGTTTTAGGTTCCATGGAGTAAGTATATCAGAAGGGAAAGGAGGGGAAGGAACATAGGTGGTATTAATTCCCTATCTGATTCATTACGAAGTTTACATTCTGGCTCCATTTTACAGCGTTAGGAGGACAGTAATATGGAGCTATCAACTGAGGTGTAATTAATCCTCTGG
>CAYQYH010000056.1:0-3972 GCA_964421735.1 uncultured Candidatus Saccharibacteria bacterium
AAATACCACACCAGGTGTTTTTGTTGACTATAGTACGGGGGCAGTATCAGGCTCTGCATATGTTATGAATACTGGGAATGTTTTAGATTTTACTAATTATGGTAGTAACACTGTAGTAAATCCTACAACCGGAGTATTTACAGGTTACGTATGGTCTGAAGATATTGGGTGGATAGAGTTTGATGAAGATGTATATGTAAAAGACTCCCTTGCCCCAGACAACGTAAGCAGTGTAGATGGATATACAGATGGAAGTAAGGTGGATAGTATAACGTCATCTTCTGAGTTAGTATACAACCATACAGGACCACACTTTGAATGGGGAGAGCCTCTTGATCCAAGTACTGAGTCCCATGGGTATGAGGCTAGTGGCATAGCAGGTTATCATGTGTATTGGGGACCAAGTGATACAGCTTTACCAAGTAGTTCGGGAACATTTCAGTCAGAAAATTATATTACAGTAGGAGCAACGGAAGACCAAACGTACTATCTTAGAATTCAGGCGGTAGATAATCATGGGAATGTATATACTAATCCAGAGCAGGATTATACCCTTTTTGAATACAAAGGGGATTACACAAATCCAACTAATGTAAATTATATTTATACTCCTACCGAAAACTTCGGAAATGTGGACGATATGTTTTTTAACTGGCCAGGTACAGCTGGTGTGGCTAGCGAAGATGCTAATGGAATCCTGGGATGGCAGTACAGTATCAATGACGTAAGTAGTTGGACTGGTTCTGAGACTAGTGAGAGGTTTGATTTAGAATACCTGCCGTATGAGGAGTCTTCTTACACACATTACCTTACCGAAGGAAGAGATTTAGAAAACATTGTAGTGGGAAATAATACAATATATTTTAGGACTATAGATAATGCAGGTAATTTTAGTGGATATGTTAGTGGTGGGATATCATATGGAGGATTAGCTCCACAATTTAGCGAAGGGGAGGGTGTTACTGTTACTCCAGACACAAATACTTCTAATGAATACGCCCTATCCTGGCCGGAAGCTACTCCTCGTGAAGGAAGAGCTATAGATTCTTACTACTATATGGTAAATACTAGTCCTCCAAGTACGTATGAGACTCTTGTAGACAACAGTACTCTTTATATTCCTGTAAATGGAACTTCCGTTTCGACTAGGATGTTAAGGGGTGCCATAAAGGGTGGCAATACAGTCTATGTCGTCGCTGTCGATGACGCTGACGGCTATTCTCCCAGTAACTACGTCTCAGGTACATTTACTCTGGACAGTAGTTTTCCAGACCCAGTTCAAAATCTCACCATAGCGGACACTTCGATAAAAGCAGCAGAGCATTGGAGAGCGGCCCTGAACTGGGATGCTCCGGCGTACAAGGGGGATGGAAACCTCTCCTATGCTATTCAAAGAAGTCTTGATGGTGTAAGTTGGAGTACAGTTGGAAGTACAACGGGTCTCTCTTACTCAGATATTGTTCCACAAAGTAGACGTTACTACTATCAAGTAGGGGTTGCTGACTCCAGTGACTTAAGTATTGCTAATCCAACTCCTTCTACTGTAGTCTCAAGTATGATACAGGGACGTTTTACAGAACCTGCGGAACTGTTAACAGGAATTATTGTAAGTGGTATAGGGACAAGACATGCCACAATATCTTGGACAACCAATAGAGGGAGTGACACAAAGGTAGCATACGGACTAGCATCTAATGAATATTTTGAAGAAGAGGCATATAACTCAAAGCAAGTAACAGATCATCAGATTATGTTAAATAATTTAGAACCCGAAACAACCTACTACTTTAAAGCGAAATGGACAGATGAGGATGGAAATACAGGAGAGAGTCATGAGGTATCTTTTAGAACGGAACCAACACCACAGGTATACAACATAGAGGTAGAACGAGTGGGGCTAGATTATGCAATGATGTCCTTTGAGGTATATGGAGCGACTAAAGCAACGATAATCTATGGGAAATCTCTTTCTTATACAGGAATACAAGAATTAAATACTTCTCCTATAAGGGGTAAGTATTCTGTTGTAGTAGAAGGACTTGATGATGGGTCTGTCTATAATTATAAGATTAGACTTACAGATATCGATGGATATATATACGATTCAATTGAAAACAAGACATTTACAACTCCACCCAGACCTAAGATATCCAATGTGAGGGTACAAGAGCTCAAAGAAGTTGCAAGTCCTACTGTGGTATTTAGTTGGGAAACAAATACATATGCCAGCTCCATAGTACGCTTTAGAGAGGATGTGGAGGGTGCGAGAGAGAAGGATCAGGTAGTTCTGGAAATGACAGAAGGAGAGCATGAAATGGAAATAACAGGTCTAGTTCCCGAAACTCCATACATTGCTTATGTAGAAGGAGTAGATGACTATGGAAATAAGGCAGTCTCCGAACCTATTAGATTTACTACAGAAACAGATACTAGACCACCTAAAATACTTAATGTCCAAGTAGAGCCAGACCTCTTAGGTCGTACAGTACAGACAGATAGAAGCAGAAGTGCACAATTAATAGTTAGTTGGGAAACAGATGAGCCAGCTACAAGCAAAGTATCCTTTGGAGAAGGTAGCGCGGGAATATATACATCCAGTTCTAAGATGGACCATGAGATGAGAACAAAGCATTTGGTTATAGTATCGGGTCTTTCTCCATCAAAGGTCTATAGCTTACAGATAGAATCTATGGATCCATCTGAGAATGTAGGGACATATGGACCTATTGTATCTATCACTCCTAAATCAGCGAATACAGTTCTAGAAACAGTCTTGGGTAGCATATCAAATGTTTTCAAAATATTCTAATGAAGAAAAAAGCAATAAGAGTTAAAGGGATACATAAAAGTTTTAAAATAGGCGAGAGAGCAAACAAGGTTTTAAAGGGGATAGAACTAGATGTGCATGAGGGAGAATTTTTTCATATCTTCGGTCCTTCGGGGTGTGGTAAGTCTACTCTCTTGAATACAATTATAGGAATAGAAGAACCAGATACAGGAGAGATAAAAATTCTCGATAGAGAAATATGGAAGATGGATGCAGATAGTCGAGCAGGTTTTCGCAAAAAAAACATAGGAGTAATTTACCAGAAACAGAATTGGATTCAATCATTGACTGTGATAGAAAATGTCGCATTTTCTGCACAACTCTTGGGATATGGAAAAACTGAAGCTTTACAAAAGGCTGAGGAGGTGCTCGAAAGGGTAAAAATGTCTAGGTTCAAAAACTTCTATACATCAGAACTTTCCTCTGGAGAACAACAGAAGGCAGGTCTTGCAAGGGCCTTGGTCTCAGAGCCAGAGATTCTCATTGCAGACGAACCAACGGGGAACTTGGACACAGAAAAAGGCGACGATGTGGTGAATATGCTTAAAGACCTTACTAAGAAAGGTACGACAGTTATCTTGGTGTCACATAATCCTGAGTATTTACAATATGCTGATAGAGTGGCTGTAATGAAGGATGGGTATATGGTAGATGTTTTAAAGAAAAATAAAAAGATTTTGGAAAAAGTAAGGGAACTATTAAAAGAGAAGGATTTGTCTGGCGGGGAAGGTATTATAGAAAATAGAAAAGGCAAGCCTACGAAAATGAATGGGGGTTATCTACTTGAGACTTTCTTTGAGAAACTGAAAATAAATATTTTACTAATATTAAGATTCTTTTTTGAAACGATAGCTCTTTTACTATTAGTTCTTTTAAGAAAATTCAAGCCAAAGAAGGCTAGTAAATTTCGAGAGAAGGCGTCTAAAGTGTTTAATAAATCACAAGGAGAGAAGGAAGGAGAAGGCGATATTAACAGCCTAGACCTTACAGAAATATCATTCAAAAATCTGTTTTTTAAAAGATTCCGAACCATAGTCACAATAGTGGGCGTAGGATTAGGTACTGGTTTTGTTGTTCTTTTACTCTCCTTGGGTTACGGTGTAGAGAAGTTAGTTGTAGACCAGATAGTGGCTGCACAAGATTTA
>CAYQYH010000057.1:0-2557 GCA_964421735.1 uncultured Candidatus Saccharibacteria bacterium
AATATTCTCCTAGTAAGGACTTGAAGTGGGGCCGTAAAAATAGTATTATCACTAGGAACATTTATATACTAGAAAGAACATAGTATTAGCTAATTTGAAATATATTAAGTAATGTCTAAAGTTTCAGCTGCAGCGACATCATCAAACTTTGGTAATGTTGCGGGAAAGCGATTAGGAATTAAAAAATATGCAGGCCAGACCGTTAAGTCAGGGAATATAATCATAAAGCAAAACGGCTCTGTTTTTCACCCTGGTGTTAACACATATATGTCTAAGACCTACTCCATTCACGCAAAGACAGGTGGAACTGTTCAATTCAGAAGAATGACAGGTTTTAAGAGGGGTCAATTTTACATAGATGTGATAGAATCTAAATAGTATGTCGAAATCCAAATTTGTACAGATAGAGAGCAAAAATGCTCTTTTAGAGCTATTGCGAGAGGGTAGGGAGTTTGACAAGATTTTTGTTGCTGGTGGTGCTTTTAAAGATGATAAGAGTAAAGAGATTTTTCAACTAGCTAGGAAACAGAATGTCCCCATAATTAAGCTTCCAAGAAGAGCTATTAACAGGAAGTTAAGAAGTTCATCTTCTGAAAGTATTGTTGCTCGTATGTATTCTCAAAACGCATGGTCTTTGGATGAGTTGTTAGAGAAGATATACAAGGATAAAAAACAGCCTTTCTTTTTGATTTTAGACGATCTTAAATATTCTCAGAATATAGCTGCTATTATGAGAACTGCTTTTGGAGTTGGGGTTAATGGTGTTATTGTAAATCCCCAGAAGAAGAGTTTAATCTCTGATGAAACTCTTCGAATATCTATGGGTGCTGCAGAGAGGGTCCCTTTGGTAGAAATGAAGCTTTTTAACGCTCTTAAGACTTTAAAGGAAGATGATATTAAGGTTTATGCGGTTGATATGGAAGGAGAGTTTTACTACGATAAAGATTTGACAGGACCTATTGCTTTTGTACTTGGGGCCGAAGATGTAGGTATTTCTACAGGTATTATGGAAAGGGTTGACGGTAAGATATCTATACCCATGAGAGAAGGTGTGGGGTCTTTAAATGTTAGTGCTTCTGCAGCTGTCTTAACTTACGAGAAATTAAGACAAGAGGTTAAAGGTAAGTAATTCTTAGACTAATTTGTCTATTAAATCTTTCAACTCATCTTGTGTGTTATACCTTATTACAACTTTTCCACCCTTGGTCATTTTTGTAATATTTGCAGTATACCCAAGCTTTTTACTAAGCATCTCAGAGTATTTCTCTGTCTCTTTGTCACTTTTCTTCCATCTCTTAGTGGTAGATCCCTTCCCGTAGTTAATTTTTCTAACTAAAGCTTCTGTTTCTCGTACACTCATACCTCTTTTTACAACTAAGTCTGCTGCTGCTATTAATGAAGTTTCATCTTTAATTCCAAGAAGGGCTCTTGCATGACCTTCAGATAGTTTTTCATTAAGTACATCCTCTTTAACTTCTTCTGGAATTAAAAGAAGTCTAATTTTGTTTGTTATGGTGACTCTGTTAAGTCCTACCTTTTTGGCGATATCATCCTGTGATACTCCAAACTCTTCTATCATTTGTTGGTATGCAAATGCTTCCTCGAGAGGATTAAGATCTTTCCTTTGAATGTTCTCTATTAAAGCTAACTCAAGCATTTCTTGAGGGGAACTTTCTTTAACAACAATGGGGACTACCTTAAGTCCAGCTAGTTGTGCAGCTCTTAATCTTCTTTCTCCTGCTATGAGGACGTATTTATCCGAGTCTTTATCTTTTGTGATTATGAGAGGTTGGATAACTCCTTTTTCCCGAATAGAGTCAGCTATTTCAATTAACTCTTCCGGGTCTATGTGCATTCTAGGTTGGTATGGATTAGGGTCTATATTGTTAATATCGAATTCAGGGTTGTATGCACTACTTGAGTTATCTATCTCGTTTGCATCTATTAATGCTGCTAACCCTTTGCCCAATCTTGGTGATTTGTTCATAATTTTTTATTATTAAGTTAAACTTTAAATCTTTTTATAAACTCTTTAGCGAGTTTTTTGTACGCTATAGCTCCCGTAGATTTGTCATCGTATTGGAATATGGTCTGTCCATATGAAGGTGCTTCAGACAATCTGACATTTCTAGGGACTATGGTGTTAAAAGCTGTATCCTTAAAGAATTCTTGTACATCACTTACAACGTTCTCAGAGAGTTTTGTCCTACTGTCATACATTGTAAGTATAACACCTCCAATTACTAGTTTGGGATTAACCCCTTTTATTAACTTTGTTGTTTCCATTAATTGCCCTAAACCTTCTAGAGCGAAGTATTCACATTGTATGGGTATCAAGAGATGGTCAGATGCACTTAATGCGTTAATGGTAAGTAAGCCAAGCGAAGGAGGACAGTCAATAATGATGCAGTCAAAATCTTCATTCATTTTTGAGAGAGCTTTTTTAAGCAAAGATTCTCTTGTTAGCATATTTACCATCTCTATTTCTGCTCCTGCTAGGGAAAGGTGAGAGGGGACTAAGAACAGGTTGTCTGTGGAGGTGGAGACGAAGACAGAA
>CAYQYH010000058.1:0-4948 GCA_964421735.1 uncultured Candidatus Saccharibacteria bacterium
AAAAACAAGTATGTAGGTACTTTGGTAGGAGCTGTTGCTACTGCGGTTACGCAATCTTCTTCTGCAGTTACCGTTATAGCGGTTGTTTTGGTAAATACCGGGATAATCTCTAAAGCTTCTACGGAAACTAGTGTCCCTGTTATATTTTGTCCATAAGCTGCAATATTTTGAGCAACTGCTCCCCCTACTGTCCCTGGTATCATGACTAGGTTTTCTATTCCAGCCCAGTTGTTTTTAACGGCACATCTAACAAAGTCATCCCAGTTTTCTCCACTTGCTACTTTTACTTTGACACTTTTCTCATCTGGATTTTTTCCTCTTTGTTTTATAAAAGAACAATCAGATCTCCCCTATTTTTTATAGAGTATTAAAGTTTGGGTTTTGTAAAAGCTTGGGATATAATAATCGGATATGAACCAGATAGAGAGAGACAAGACTCCTGCCCCACCTTTTATAGAAGTCTTCAGAGAGAGAAGTATAAAGACAGCTGTACTTGATATAGATGGTTGTGTTCTTGACACCCCTAGTCACTTTAAAAATATTCTCTTTAGGTTAGGTTTGGAAGTTTCAAATAATTGTCTTCCAGATATAGACGACCTTCCTTCTAAACAGGTAGCACTAGATATTGAAAAGGAGGTATATGACATATATTATGCAAACAAAAAACAACCGGTTTTAATAGGCAAACAATATACACAAGCTCTTAATGCGTATCATGTGGGTGAGTCAGATTTCCAGGTTACAAACAAAATGAAGGAATTAATTAATAGGTATCAAGAAATTTGCTACACAACGTCTCCAAAAGCATACGAGGGTACAGAGAGATTGCTTCGAATGTTTTTAGCTTGGAATATCGGTATTGTATTTAATTCCCATGCACAAGATTCTTGGACAGAGGTAAAGGTTTGTTATATGCAGGACTTAACAAAGTCACAACAGCCCTTCCCATATGTCACAACACCACTAAACAAAAAGAAGGGAGTAGGAAGTTGGTTAGAAGCCTGTAGAAAAGCAAATACAAAACCGGAGAATACCTTAGGGGTTGGAGACAATTTTGATGCTGATATAATTCCTGCAATAGCTGCAGGTTATAAAAATGTTGTTTGGATAAATTCTCGTGGAGATGAAATACCTAAGAATTTCGAGTTGGATAAAGATACGCATCTTTATGTAATAGAACATATTCGTGAATTGGAATTTTTAAGTGGCTCTAACCGAGTTTTATAGGTGGGGTATATGCTACAATAGGTAGTATAAATTTTAAAAATTCTCATATGAGATACGTAGGCACCGTTGTAAGGGGTATAAGAACGCCTATTGTTACAAGTGGTGATGATTTAATTAAAATAGTTGTAGATTCCATAACTAAAGCCTCAAAAGCAGAAAAATTCCCACTAAGGAACGGAGACATTATTGGGATAACGGAGGCAGTAGTATCTATCTCCCAACAAAACTATGTTTTTGCAGAAGAGGTAGGTAAAGAAGTAAAGAAAAAGTTTTCTGTAGATGAAATAGCATTGGTTTTCCCAATCCTAAGCAGAAATAGATTCTCCTTAATACTTGAGTCAATAGCGAGGGTTTATAAGAAAGTACATGTTTTATTAAGTTACCCAGCGGATGAAGTTGGAAACTATCTGATGGATGTAGATAAGATGTATGAACTAGGTCTTAATCCCTACTCTGATTCTTTTGGTGAAAGAAAATACAGAAATCTTTTTGGAGAAAAAGTTAAACATGAATTTACAGGTATAGATTATGTTGAATATTACAAGAGTTTGGGGGATGGTAATGTAAAAATATATTTCTCAAATAATCCTACCTTTATTCTAAAGTACACTAAGAATATCTTAGCGTGTGATATACATACCAGAGAGAGAACAAAAAATTTATTTAAGGAAGCAGGTGCTGACATAGTTTACGGATTAGATGATATATGTAGTAAAAAAAACAGTAAGCATGGTTACAACAGAGAGTATGGTTTGTTAGGGTCAAATAAGGTTACAGAAGAGAAGCTAAAGCTTTTCCCTAGAAATGGGGATATTTTTGTAAAAGAGGTACAGAAACAATTTAAGAAAGAAACAGGGAAGAGTGTGGAGGTTTTGATATATGGAGATGGAGCATTTAAGGATCCTATTGGAGGTATATGGGAGTTGGCAGATCCTGTTGTATCTCCTGGTTTTACCGATGGATTAAAAGGAAGACCTAAGGAAGTGAAGTTAAAATATATTTCAGAGAACTGGGATGGTAAAGGTAATGTAGAAGTGTATGTTAAAAAAACTATCGCTGAAAAAAACAGTGAGAAATATGAGGTAGAAAAATCGTTGGGTACTACACCAAGACAGATACCAGATCTTTTGGGAAGTCTTTGTGATTTAACTACTGGAAGTGGTGATAAAGGTACTCCTTTAGTACTTATACAAGGTTATTTTGATGATAGGACTGTTGAGTAATTTTTGTTGTTTTTTCTTCTTCTTCTTCTTCTCTATCATCTCTATAATAAGAGAGAAAACTCTTTTTCGCTTTCTATTGAAATCCCTTTTCTAAAACAGTATAATATCCCATAGTTATTTACTACACGTTAAATTACTATCTTTAATAATATGAACCCAGAGAAAAAAATAATTAACACAGCTGTCGCATCAAGCATTCTTGGTTCTGCACTTGCAGGTTGTGTACCACCTCAAAATAATCCTTCCGTAGAGGAACTTACCCCCGAGGAACAGACCATAAGGGAAGAAGATTTAGTATTAGAGGGTGAGTTTGAGATAGAAGAAAAAGAGCAGATTACACCTCAGTATGATTATGGTTTTAGAGAGGAAAAGCAAGCTAACGTTGCAAAAGAGGTTACTATTGAGGAAGTAGAAGAGTATCTCGAAGAAGAAATTAAAGAGGAGTTTGACTATTCTGTATTAGATATACACAAGTGGAATGAGTTTGAATTAGATTCAGTAGAACAAAAAGATCCGGGTTATGTAGTTACTGTTAGTAATCCAACCTCCTTTTTTGTCCTTCCATTATCAAGCGATGAATTTCTAGAAGAAGATAGGGAAGTTGAGGAAATTGTCTTAAATGAAGGTATGCCTTTGGAAATATCCGAGGTTAGAAGATTAACAGGACCCGAGGGTGAAGAAATAACCATAGGGCTTGTAGCTAATACTTTTGGAGCGAAGGCTGCATCTGCTGTAGTAGTGGATGGTAAGGATGTTTTAGGGACAAGGATTTCTTTTGTTGAAGAGAGGGAGGGAAACAGTAGTGCAGTTGCATATGTTAATCTCTCAGAGAGTATTTATCCTAACAAGGTATACAATACCTATAGGGCATTATTAAATATTTCACAATTTCAAGATGAATATGGACCTTTGAAAACAGGAGAGGAGAATTCTTATCTTGAAATGATAGGACTATTAAATTCAAATAGAAAGTCGCAGTACTTAAGGGGTCTTATGAGTTCTGGGACAGAGGCACGTGCGGGTGGTGTTTGTGCTATGGCTACTGGTATGTCTCTGTTAGTTCATCAGGATGAGAATAATAAAATCATAGAACAGTGGCACCACCCTTCAAGATACTATCAAGGACCCTTTAGTCTTTCTCCGTATGTAGTTGATGCAACAGTACAATTGGTTGATGGTGAGGATGATTATGATTTTAGATGGGAATTTGCAAATGATACATACTTGCAAATAAATGTAGATATGTCTTTATCTGATGTCCCCTACTCTGAGACAGCATCCAATGGTATAGGAGGCCTTTCAGATGTAAATACGATATTCTCTATATCTCTAGCAGATGAGTATCCAGAGGGACAGAGTGAGAGATTGGAAAAACAGATGCGTGAATATTTAGAGTTTAGGAATTCTAAACATTTAAGTGCTTTTGAGAATTATGAACACAGTAAATATCCTACAGAGGAGATTAGAGAAGCTGTTGATCTTATTTTTAATAGGGAAGACATTTCGCTTTTTGAACAAGAGATAGAGGAAAGTGAGGTTCTCCAAGACATTCTTGCTTTTCAAGAAGCAGTAAATAGCTATGAGGAAGATTCTGAAGTTTGGCTTGCTCACTATTTGAAGACAACGGAGTGGTATAAAAATTACATTAAGAACCCTAAAAGGAGTCAGGAGGCTGCTGACCATGCTCTAAGAATAATGTCCCATGTCAGAATACCAGGTCAACCTCTCCAATGTGTTTCTTATGCGGCTATCTTACCCATTCTTTATCCAGAATTAGAAATTCAGGGAATAGGAGGTTCTAGCGTATCTTCTGCAAGTGAGCTTATTGCAAAGCAACACACCTCATTAAACGGCTCTGCAGGAACAGGTTTTGGAGGTCTTTTAGTAGCAAATAGGAATCTAACGATAGATGATTATATGCAGGGAGATCTTTTTGTTACAAAAGCTGGTAGATTTGGTCATGTGGGAGTAATTGTTGCGGTTAAAGAAATAACAAAGGAAAACGGGGAGAGTAAGAAAGTCCTTTTGGTAACAGATGCAAATAGGATGGTAGATGGAAAGATAAAAACTTTTACTGTAGATGAACACTCTCTAGAATTTATTTTTGGACCTCATCATAGATATCTTATTAGATCTGCAGCAAATCATACGGTTTTTACATCGCAAGAAGAGTTAAAGGAAGGAAATTAGATTCTTCTACTATCATAAGCCCAATGTAGTAAGGCTTGTCTCTGTTTCTTTCTACAATCTAAATCTCTAGGCTCACAATTTTTCTTAATTGCACCTACATGTCTCTTCATAGCTTTCCATCTTTTAATTTGTCTCTCATCCTCAGGGGGTATTCTTCTTCCCATGTAATATCTACAGTACCATTGAAACCATCCTCTAGGGTCTTCATTATATATCCAGCCTTTCTTTTTCCAGTGAGATAGTGGCATACTAGCATCTACTTTAAAGTAATTTAGAGAGATATCTTTTTTCTTTGGGGAAAGTTTTGC
>CAYQYH010000059.1:0-16146 GCA_964421735.1 uncultured Candidatus Saccharibacteria bacterium
TCTATATACAAATCACCGGGAGTTCCATTATTTCTACCTGCATTGCCTCCCCCTCTGAATCTTAAAATCATACCATCATAAGCTCCTGCTGGGATTTTAACAGTAAAACTTTCCTCCTTGGTCTGTACACCTCTTCCCTTGCATTTTTCACACGGGTTCTCTATAACCTGACCTGTCCCACCACACTCTGAACACGTAGACATTACCGCCATTTGACCTAATATCGTGTTCCTTACTTGTCTCTCTTGTCCACTACCTTTACACGTTGGACACTCCTTTTTCTTACCGTCCTTACTACCAGTCCCACCACATTCATCACAAACAACATCCCTCTTAATCTTAATCTTGTACTCACCACCCTCCATCGCTTCCAGGAAGCTTACTCTCACTTTATATCTAATGTCCGCACCTATATCCTCCTTAGGAATACCTCGCCTTCCACCAGCTTGTGAAAAGTCAAAACCAAATCCTTCCCCCGAAAAACCTCCACCACCTCCACCAAAGAAAGTGTTGAATATGTCGCCCATATCAAAAGGAGTTCCTTGGTATTGCTGGTATGCGCCTCCGTTAGCACCCGGATTAAATCCTGCAGTACCTGCATGTCCATATTGATCATATGCTGATCTTTTCCCTTCATCTGAAAGAGTTTCATATGCTTCCTGAATCTCTTTAAATTTCTCTTCAGCATCCGCCTCCTTGTTAACATCTGGGTGATACTTTTTAACAAGCTGTCTGTATGCTTTTTTAAGTTCTTCTTTCGATGCATCTTTCTTTACACCTAGAACTTTGTAGTAATCTCTCTTTTCCATAACAGGATGATTTTAGCAAACTAAAAATATATTTGCTAGTCTTATATTTCATCTCTTAGTATAAATCTGCTAATATTGTCTGTATGGAAAACACATGGAACGTCGCTACTCATAGCGAGAAAAAAATTAAAAGAACCAGAGTCATTGTGTCCGTTATTTTAGCTACCTCTGGATTAATTGTTGTAGCTAGTCAAGTAATTCCATTAACTAAATCCTACGTAGAAGGAGTCGTAGAACAAAAGAGGGTAGACATTAAGGTAGATCCTGTTCCAGAATCTTACAAAAAATATATTCAGGAAGAATTTGCATATTACGACCCTGGACAGAGTTATTTTGCAAATTTGTCTAGACAACTAGGAGACTTGGAGATTTCTGGTCAGTATTCATACGACCCCCTTAGTAAAACTCAAAAAAAGATTATTATTGACACAGATTACAAGGAAGATATGCATATAACAATAGAGAGTGTAGGGATTAAGGATGTTCAAATATCTTCTAACGTGGAGAGTTCTAACGAAAAGATATATAACAAATATTTAAAAAATGGGGTTGCGCACTTTAAGGGAACCCCCTTACCTGGGGATGGAGGGAATTCCTTCATCTACGGCCATAGTGCTGTGGAATCTTTCTTTAGTAAACATAGAGATTTACCAGAAACAATATTCTCAAGACTCAACGATATTGACATTGGACAAACAGTTGTTGTAAAGAGGAGTGATAACGTACTAGAATATACTGTGAGAAATAAAAAGATCGTTGAACCCGAAGATTTTACAATTTTACAACCTATGCAAAACAAAGAAACAGTAACTCTGATGACATGCTGGCCACTAGGACTAGGTACAAAAAGGTTAATAGTAGTAGCTGAAAGAAGATGATAGCTTTTTGAGAAAGACTTAAATAAGATATATTTACGAGAAAGCTTATGGATGACAAAAAGAAGAAAACTTTAATAATTGTAGGTGTTGTAATCTTCCTTCTAATACTGGGCACCCTCATACTCCTCTTAGTTAACAAGCAAAAGAAAGAAGATACGGATCCGGTAGGGTCAGGTATGGAAGATGGAATCGTGATAGAGGGACAGGTAGAATTAGACTACTGGGGATTATGGGAACCGCCTAGTGTTGTTCAACCTTTAATAGACGAGTTTGAGGATAAGAATCCAAACATTAAGATAAATTACTCTCAACAAACTTTTTCCAACTACGAATCAAGATTGTTTACTCGCCTGCAACAAGCAACTGCAGCAACAGAGCCAGCACCAGACATATTTAGAATTCACAACACATGGACACCCAAGTATTACCAATACCTTTCTCCTGTTCCTGCGCAAGTTATGACAGCAGAGCAATACAAAGAAAATTTCTACCCTACTACAGTATCTGACTTTACTGCTAAGGATAGCAATATTTACGCTATACCCTGGTACATAGATGGGTTAGTGGTCTTCTACAACAAACAGCTTCTTTCTGAAGAGGATGTACAAAAACCGCCACAGGATTGGGATGGCTTCTTTGAATTAGCACAGAACTTAACCAAAAAAGATGCAAGCGGTAAAATATTACAATCAGGACTTGCAATTGGAACTTCTAGAAATATTAGACATTCAGCCGAAATAATAGCATACTTATTGCTTTTAGAAGGAATAGATGTCATGGACCAAACAAGAACAAGAGCCACCTTAAACACACCCAGAGTCCAGAGAGTATTCGAAACTTACACTGACTTTGCAAAAGGAGAGAATGCAATATGGTCCTCTACTTTACGAACAGACCTAGAAATGTTTTTCTCTGGGAATTTAGCTATGATGATTGCTCCAAGTTGGAGAACTTTTGATATCATAGAGGCAGCTCCAACTATTGAGTTTGATACCGCACCCCTTCCACAACTACAGGCAAATCCAGAAGACATTTACTATTCCACCTACTGGGGAGATACAGTAAGCAAAACAAGTACAAACCCCTTAGCGGCATGGAAGTTCATTAATTTCCTAGCCCAAAAAGAACAGCAGATGAAACTATACTCCAATGCATCTAAAATTAGAGCTTTTGGAGAACCATACTCTTTAAGGGAACTAAATGACGAAATGTCAGGACAGCCGTATGTTTCAGCTATTGCCGAAATGGCACCTAACATGAAAGCAATCCCATGGGGAGATGAACAAGCTGCAAACAATGCAATAAATGAGGCCATTACAAGCATAATAGAAAACAGAAGAGATGCCGATACTGCATTAAAAGAAGCAGAGGACTCAATTAATGCTACAATAGAACAAACAAATAAATAATTATATAATTAAAGATTAGATGCGACTTAAAAGTGTCCATAAAAAACATGCCCAGCGCTCAGTAATCTACCTTACCTTCCTTCTACTTCTTTCCATACCTGTAATCCTTTTTGGTTTAGCACAAGACGATTTTGATACAAGAAGGGATGCTTTTGAAGACTTACAACTAAGCGAAGAAAACCCTTGCCTCATATCTCTTCCAAATGTAAATCCCTATA
Source organism: uncultured Candidatus Saccharibacteria bacterium (assembly GCA_964421735.1). Taxonomy (GTDB): domain Bacteria; phylum Patescibacteriota; class Dojkabacteria; order SC72; family SC72; genus UBA2177. The sequence continues at coordinate 3,315 of CAYQYH010000059.1, forward strand.
GTTTAGAGGTAGATAAAACTGTTACGATACAGGTAGATGCAAATTTAAAGAACCAGGGAATTGAACAATTACAGATATTTAACTCCGTGGGAGAAGAAATCTACCAGGAAAGTTTTGAAAACGCCCCCATAGAAATTGCCACTAGTTTTCCATTCACTCCACAAACTTCAGGTAAAGCAACTCTTTCTGGAATTCTAACAAAAATCGGAGGGGGGAGTGTAGCTTGTCAAATAACTAGTCCCTATGGAATAAAAGGCCTAGAGGTAGTTCCTAACAATAGAGCACCTGAATTTACTTCTAAACCTTCGGAATCAATACCTTCACAAAATCTAGAAACAAACGACAGATATGAATACACGCTAGTCGCTACTGACGAAGACGGAGACAGAATTAATTACAGTTACTCCTTTACCCCAAGAGCAGATTGGTTAAAACCAACGGTAATAGAAGATGGATCAGGTGGCAAATTGACAATTAAATTTAGCGGAACATCCGACAAGCCTGCCAGCTATTTGGCAAATGTATTCATACATGACGGATACAGTCAAAACTTAAGATCTCAATCTTGGGTTATAAATGTAAGCCCTAGTGAGAATGACATCCCCATAGTCACCATCATAGACCCTGCAACTAGTTTAAGAATTGACAAGGGAACCAACTTCAAGACCTCGTGGGAAACCACTGACTTAAATCATATAATCGGATACGAACTCTTTGTGACAAACAACCCTGCAAATGAAGACACCTGGATAGCAATAGACCAAGATATTCCTTACGACAAAACTTCTTACAACATAAGTACTTCAGGACTTAATTCTGGCACATACAAAGTAATTGTTAAAGCAACAGACAACCAAGATCCTCCAGCTATTGGAAAAGGAGTTTCTCCAGAGGTTGTCATTAGCACAATAACAGATACAAAACCCGAGACAGATGACAAAGTAATAATCAACCAACCTCAAGTCACAAATATGTCCCCTATAAGCACCGAAGAGATAACAGATAGACGAGTTTCCATCCGAGCAACAATTGTAGCAAGCACAAATGCAGAGATTAACGAAGACTCCATACTGTTTAATCTAGACGACAGAGATATCTCAGAGAATATTAAAATCAATAGAATTTCTCAACAGGAATACACCTTAATATACCAACCCGAGAAAGACTTAGACAAAGGCTTACATAAAGCTGAGGTCATATTCTCAGACACAGAGGAATTAGAAACAACCAAATCTTGGAACTTTACAATAGAGGAGAAAGAAGAAAGAGCGAAAGATACTTACATCATTTTTGGTTATGAAATTGCAAAAAATATGGTTCACATAATCGGCATAGGTGTTTTAACTGTAATACTAGCACTTATTACACCTTTCATAATTTTCTCAATTTGGAAGGATGACAAAGAACAGTCTGAAAAAAACACAAACACTAAACTACCCCCCTCCACCCCTACCGACCATACAGAATACACACAAGAAGAGGAGACAACAGAACTTAAGGAAAAAGTAGAAAGCCAAACAGACGTAGAAGAAGAAAAAGAGGAAGATGTCTGGGACAAATACTCAGCTCCAAAGCCTATAATTACAAAAGATCAAAAGGAAAAGGATTTAAAAGACCTTACAGAATTAGACAAAGAACTTGACGATATACAAACCAAGGAAGAAGATAAAAGCGAACCGAAAACCCAGGCACAAGTTATTCCTGACAAACCAGTACACAAACCTCAAAAAGAGAAAGAGAAAACAGAACCAAAAGAGAAACAAGAACCACAACAAAAACCACAACCTAAAGTTGTAACAGAAGAAACACAACCGCCTGCACAAAGTCAACAACAAACAGAGGTAAAGAAAGAGGAACAAATCCCTCCAAAAAAAGAAGAGCAACCCCAACCACAACAAACTCAACAACAACCATCAGGAAGTGAACCTAGTATTCCAGAACCTGAAATTCCAGAGATAGAGGAGCTAGAAAATCTCTCTAAACAATTACAAGAAATACGGGAGGAAGAAAAAAAGGAAGAACAACTCCCTGAAAACACTCAGTAGTTAAACAACAATGAAGTTGATATAATCATACCTATGAAGACTTTCAAATATAGTGAAATTAGAAAAAAATATATAGACTTTTTTAAGAGCAAAGGTCATAAAGAAATTCCAAGTGCGCCTTTAGTCCCAGAAAATGACCCCTCTGTTCTTTTTGTAAATGCAGGAATGTTCCCACTAGTACCATTTCTAATGGGAGAAAAACACCCAAAAGGCAAACGCTTAACAAACTCCCAACGATGCATAAGAACAGGAGACATCGAAGAAGTTGGAAACAGTTTCCACTGTACAGCATTCGAAATGTTAGGCAATTGGTCTTTAAACGACTACTTTAAAAAAGAAGCCATTAATTTCACCGTGGAATTCTTCGTAAAAGAATTAGGCCTAGACATTAACAAAATGTATGCCTCTGTTTTCGGAGGAGAAGATGACATCCCAGAAGATACTGTTTCAATATCTGTTTGGAAAGAACTGTTTAAGGAATATGGAATAGATGCAAAAGTTGGAAAGGGAGAAAGAATCCAAAAGTTTGGAAAGAAAGAAAACTGGTGGGGCTTAGAGGCAGGTGGACCCTGTGGCCCAGACTCTGAAATCTTTTACGACTCCGGAAAAGAAAAATGTAGTACGGAATGCAACCTGAGTTGCAACTGTGGGAAATATCTTGAAATTGGAAATAATGTCTTTTTGGTCTATCTTAAAAAAGGAGATAACCTTAAACCCCTAGACGGACATAACGTTGACTTTGGAGGAGGTCTAGAAAGAATTACTGCATTAATACAGAACGTAGACAGTATTTACGAGACAGATATATACAAACCAATCTTTGACGAAGTTAAAAAGCTTACTGAAAATATTACCTCGGATCTAGAGAACCTTAACACAGAGGAAAAGCTCAGATCTCAAAGAATAATAACAGACCACATCAAAGCCTCAACCTGGATAGTAATGGATGGAGTTCTACCAAGCAGTAATCAACAGGGATACATACTTAGAAGGTTGATAAGAAGAGCAGTTAGACATGCAAAAAAACTTGGGGTTGAGAAATCATTCACAAGAGAAATTGCTGGGGTTAGCATAAAACAGTTCTCGGAAATCTACCCGGACTTAGAGAGAAAGAAAGATAAAATATTAGAAGTTATAGAAAAAGAAGAAATGAAATTTAACAACACATTAGAGAACGGACTTAAAGAGTTAGACAGACTTTTAGAAAAGAAAGAAACTCCCAATGGCGAAAGTGCCTTTAAATTATACGAAACATATGGGCTACCTCTAGAAGTCACAGAAGAAATTCTTAGAGAAAAAGAATTAACTCTAAAAGAAAGAGAAAAATTCTTTGAAGCACACAAAAAACATCAAGAAAAATCCAGAACTGCATCAAAAGGTTTATTTAAAGGAGGACTAGCTGACACTTCTGAGATGTCGGTTAAATACCACACCGCAACTCACCTACTCCTTGCTGCACTACGAAAAGTTCTTGGAGACCATATCTATCAGATGGGGAGTAATATCACCCCAGAAAGACTAAGGTTAGATTTCCCAAGTGAATCTAAACTAACTCCTAAACAAGTTAAAGAAGTTGAAGAGATTGTAAACAACACCATAAAACAAGAGTTAGATATCTCCTTTGAAGAAAAGAGTAAAGAAGAAGCTCTAAAAATAATAGAACAAGAAAACTCCAGTGCGTCATTTACGGAGAAATATGGGGATATTGTTAAAATCTACTACATAGGACCCAAAGATAATCCGTTCTCCACAGAAATATGTAACGGTCCCCATGTAGAAAATACCGGAAAGCTTACAAAATTAAAAATTGTAAAACAAGAAAACGTAGGAGCTGGTGTAAAAAGAATTAAAGCTATATTACAATAAATATACCTATGTACCCAATCTTAGCCATAGATTATGGAAAAAAACATTTTGGACTAGCAATTTCAGACTCTAAAGGAATTGTTGCTTCCCCCCTGAAAGTTCTATCTATAACAAAAAACAGAGACATAAAGAACATTATCCAAAATATCCTAGAGATCCTAGAGGAGTATAAAATAAAAACAATATTGGTTGGAAAACCTCAATCATTTACTCCTGAACATAAACAAGCAGAGAAGCAAATTAATTCCTTCATATCTATTCTACAGAAAGCCACTACAATACCCATTCAAACCCATGACGAAAGTTTTTCTACAAGCAATGCTCAAAATATGCTAACATCATTGGGACAAAACAGTAGACATTCTAGAGGAAAAATAGATAAAATAGCTGCTACTGTTTTTTTACAAGAATTTTTAAATTCAATAGAAAAAGAAAATGAATAAAAAAGGAAAACTTGGAAAGATATTTTTCTTCTTCGTACTCTTGCCAGCAATACTCATAGCCATACTCTTCTTCGATTACAGAAGAAGCATTCGGTTCCCAAATAGTAACAGTGACGAAAAGATTACAGTTGAGATAACAGAGGGCGAAAGTGTAGAACAAATCCTACAATCTCTTCTGGACAATGAACTCATATCTCAAAAAAATTATTACTATACAAAATTCTACTTTAAGAAAAATGATTTAGGGACAAAGTTGCAAGCAGGAGTATATGATCTACCCAAAAATCTAACCGTCCTAGAGCTAATAGATACACTACAGTATGGAAGAAGCGAAGAGGTCTGGATCACTATCCCAGAAGGATTAAGAAAAGATGAAATAGCTCAGATCGTAAAAGAAGAACTTAATGGAGAAAACTCACTACCATTTTCAGAAGAGGAGTTTTTAGCTCTCACTACAAATCAAGAATTCATAGAAACGCTAAACCTAGGAGTTGAAATAAAAGAGCTAGAGGGCTTTCTCTTTCCAGACAAATATTCCTTTCCCAAGGAAATTACCACAGAGGAGGTAATTACAAAACTAGTTGAAAACTTCAAAACAAAAGTGGGCGAAGAATACACATACCAAGATATCATTTTTGCAAGCATTGTTGAGAGAGAAGGATACAATTCAAGTGACAGACCAATAATCGCTGGAATACTCCTAAAAAGGTTCGAGGAAGGTTGGCTACTACAAACAGATGCTACCTTACTTTATCCTGTTAAAGACTGGAAGCACACCATAACAGCTCAAGACAAAGAGGACAACAATCCATACAACACATATAAAAACATAGGTCTCCCTCCAACCCCAATATGTAACGCTGGGTTAGAATCCATAGAAGCGGTATGGAACCCTGTACAAACCGATTATTACTTCTACATGCACGATGAAGACAAAAATGTTCACTACGCTGAGACTGCAGAGAAACATAACACGAACGTAAATCAATATCTAAGATAATTAACATACTCAACATATGACCATAGATATAGATCTAAAAGACAGTAAATTAGATCGAAAAACAAAATCTAGCGAACCAAACCAAAGGTCTAAAGAACCAAACATAAAAAAGAATTCCAAACAAAGAAAGAGTACTCTAAAACCCATACTTCCAGACAAAAAGAAAAAAAAGAAGAAAATAATCATAATAACAATCCTCATCCTTTTAACTCTTGGTCTAGGTTTTCTAATATACAAAGGCTACCTGTTCTCTTATGATTTTGGATTCAGATTTCAACCCGGTTTATTAATAGGAAAAGATAAAAAAGAACTAAAGAAAGATTCCTCTGATAACTTTACAAACGTCCTTCTAGTTGGCCTGGATACAAGAGAAAACGGTGGACTTCTAAATACAGATACTCTCATCCTTGCTTCTTACAATTACAAAACACACAACATATCACTAATCTCGATCCCCAGAGACTTCCATGTTGAGGTTGAAGAGAATGTAAACTGGTATGTCAGAATAAATAGTATATACAACAATGCGGAACAAAAGAAAGAAGGCTCTGGAATTATTGAGCTTCAAAAAAGTGTAGAAAGAATAACAGGCCAAGAAATACAATACTATGCGATGGTTGACTTTAAAGCCTTTATTGAAATAATAGATGCTCTTGGAGGATTAGACATAAATGTAGAAAACTCCTTTACGGACTACAGATATCCTCTTGGGGAAGGCTATCAAACAGTGTCCTTCCAGGCTGGTCCTCAAACAATGGATGGGAAAACTGCCCTAGCATATTCTAGATCCAGACACTCACTACAAAACAATGAGGGAACAGATTTTGCAAGGGCAAGAAGACAACAAAGAGTCATAATAGCATTGAGAGACAAACTTCTTACCACAGAATCTTTAACAAACCCCAAAACCCTCCTTGGCATATTCTCCTCTGTAGCAGGCAATATTAGAATTTCAGAATTTACTATAAATGACATCGAAGCCGCTCTAAAACTAATGAACGAATACGACGAAGCGGGAGGAAAGGCCTTCTCCTTTGTTCTAGATCCTGCTGTCGGAAATCAGCTATTGGTTGAAAGAAAATCCCTAGAAAGTGGTGCATATGCCATAGGACCTAAGTTAGGGATGGGAGAATACAAAGATATAAGAGAGTATGTAAACCTAATCACACACTCTCCCGGAATCTATTCCGAAAACGAAAAAATCTTAATATATGACACCGGAGCAGGATTACAGAATGCAAAAGATGCGACAGAAAAACTTAAAGAGCAGTTGCCATACCTAAACATTACATTTACAGGAACACTACATTCAGACAAAGAAGAAGTAGTAATCTATTCCCAAGAGGAGAAGGACAACAAGAATCCCTACACTCTCTCCAAGTTATCTCAACTAGTAGAACCTGACTTAACAGAAAAGCCCGAATACATCACTACCAATCTAAACGGTGAAGATGTTACAATTTTATTAGGTAAAAACCTTGCATTAAAGGAGGACTGATTTGGAATACATACTATATCATGGGACTTCTTCGTACCTATCGTTAGAAGCAGCACATTCGTACCTTGAAGAAGTAAAAGGAAAAGACCCATCCACAAGTATAAATATCGTAGACGCAGATTCTGTTAACTCACAAAACATAATAGATCTATTAACTTCTCCCACTCTCTTTGCATCTAAAAGAGTGATTTTCATAAAAAGAGTTTATAGAAATAAAGACAGAAAAACAGTAACAGAAGATATTGTAAAAATTCTAAAAGAAGACAAAGGCGAAGACCTCATAATCTTCTGGGAAGATCAAAAGATCCGATCAAACACTAAATATTATAAGTTTTTTAAAAAACACAACTCTGTCGAAGAAATTTCCGACCTTAATAAGAGAACATTCTTTTCCTGGCTAAGAAAGGAATTAGAGAAACAGGATTTAAAGATAGACCAATCTGTAACCAGAATTCTAGCAGAAAAAACAAACTACGACCCTGAAAGATGCAAGAGTCAAATTGCTAAATTCAAATTAAACAATCCTGATAAAATCATCGAGAAAGAGGACATTGAATTACTCACTGCAGACACCCTAGAAAAAGAAATATGGGATCTTATAGACGCTATAAACAAACAAGATAAAGAAAAGAGTGTTTCCATCCTAGAAAAACTCTCTTCTCAATCCACAGATGCAAACTATACCCTTGCCATGCTTGCAAGAAATTTACGACTAATCTATTTGACAAAGCATCTGGCAAACCAAGGAAAAGATTACAGAAAAATATCCTCCTTACTTAAGATCCCACCATTCACTACCCCTTCACTCGTTAAAGCATCCTCTCAATACTCTAATGAAAAAATTAAATTACTGTATTCTAAACTTTCAAACTTAGACTTTCAGATAAAAACAGGTAAAATAGAAGCCAACTTAGGTTTAACATTAATATGTCCATTCCTTTAAGGCAAAGCCTTCGAGTTATAGGATGGAGGTATAATTGTTGACAGTAGTGCACTATTAAACTAAACTTTAAAGAAGAATAAGTTATGACTGCCCTTGATGGAAGAAGTTAAAAGAGTACCTACCACAAAAGAAAAAAAGAAAAGCACAACCCTCTTGATCATACTCGCTGTTTTATTAGGGATTGCCTTAATAGCTACCGCCGTATATTTTTACACTATGGGTGATACCTCCGAAACAGAGACTTTAACAGAGACAACTTGTGCCTGTTACTACATTGACCCAGAGGTAATATCAGAGTGTGGAGATCCTAGAAGAGGTTTTCTCTTTGAACTACTAACTGTTCCTAGTGATCAAACATGCAAAGCCTCTTGCTCAACAGATAACCTTTCCACAAACCTCTTAAATAGCAGTACAGAACAAGAGTTGTACCAAATATGTCATTTACAAGTTGTACAAGATTCAAGATGTAATGAAATGACAATCACAGACAGTTCTGGGAAAATAGTTACCGGCAAACTACCCGCTAACGATGAAATTACCATCGAGGCAAAGTTTGATGAACAATATAGTGAACACAAACTTATAATAAATAATCAAGAAACAGAACCAGATTCTGTTTCTGCAGACGGCTTAACCATTACGAAAGACTATTCGGACCTTGATGCTTCTACACTAAACATATTCGCTACCGCTACAGATGACAACGGGAATCAAATTAATTCTCCAATATGTAGGAGACTTATAGAAATTAAGAAGGAAGGAGTATCCGATGTTAGCGAGATGCGAATACAAACTAGAGAAGATACAGCGGGTGTTTACAAAATTTCAAGAATAGAAATAGGGGTTGGAAATATTTCAGAGGAGAGTAACTTAAAAATAAGATTTTCTTTTGACAATGATCTAAATGACCTTGTGATGAACGAAGGGTTTACAGTCGACACCTCAAAGGGAGAAATAACAATACTAGAACAAGACCTCTACAATGACGAGAACTTTGGGACCGATCTTAGCTTTTCCCAACTAGATGGTTTAGAAGGAAAGACTAACGTTACAGCAGAGGTTAGTACTGACACAGAAACAATAGGGACTGTAGAAGGATCCTTTGATTTTCCTGAGGCTGATGAGCCCGCCGAACAAGAAGCTCAGGAGCAGGAAGCTCAAGAATCTCGTTTCCAAGTCTCTAAAACTTCCAACATATATTGTATAGAAAGAGTTTCACCAAACAATATTGCTCAATTCACACTGACAACAAATAATCAGGGGACAGAAACCGAAAACATCACTTCCGTTAAAGATAAATTACCTCTGGGATTCACATATGTTACAGACTCCTCCCAAATAAACAGCTCCTCGGTTACAGATGAGCTCGTTACAGTAACGGAAGTTGGAGACACTGAAGAAATAGTGTGGGAAAAAGAAAACGGTTGGTCAGTAGATGCAGGAGAAGCTTTGACCATAGTATTTCAATCCCAAGCAGACGAAAATGCCCTAACAGGAGACAATCAAAACGAAGTAGTTGTAACCCCCGCTGAAGTTCCAGAAAACCCCGAATCTCTAAGAGCAGAGTTTGTTATTGAAGTAGCACAAAGCTGTGAGGATTCTGACACTGAACCTGCTGAGGAACCAGAGGAGGAATCAGAAGAGGAAGAAAAGGTAACAGAGGATGAAGAAACTACAACCCCTGAGACAGGAATATTTGACTCTGTAATTGGCAGAATCATTATGGGCATACTGGTAGTAGTCACTGGTTGGTACATCTACTCCAAACCTCTAGGACAAGCACTTATGAAGAAATTAGTAGATTCTGGAATATACAAAGAAGCAGAAATTGCTTCATGGAGAATCTTTAAACCTAAGAAATATTTTGAAACAAAAGTTGTGAGAAAACTAGGAAAGAAAAAGAAGAAAGAGTAAAAACTTCCAGTTATAGATTCTCTAATACGAACTCTAAAGGAATACCCTCATTTCCGTATGCTTGCTCTTGAGAATCAATCAGGAAATAATATGTCTCAGTAGTTAGTAACTGTTCCAAGGTAACAACATGCTCCTTAGATTTACTCCTGTTTACACGATCTACTGCAACCATATCTAAATTACCCCTATCTCTACCATACAAAACAAACCCCACACACTCTGCTTTCGTTGACCAAGAAATATCCACAGAGAAATTATTGTCTCCCTTCATAACAAAAACATTATACGGAACACAATCTCTCTGGGAGACTCCAGCGATATCAAAACCAACAACATTCCTTGTAACAAGAAGTATTGAAACTATGGAAGCAACAATTATCAAAGATAAACCAACAATGTAAATTCTTTTTTTATTCTTCTTCATTTTCTTACAAATCTTCTACTAAGATATATTCCTCTTGAGTAGAGCTATTATACCCGTCAGACACCCTTAAGACAATTTTGTAAGAGCCACTACTCCCTTCGGGTACTAAACCTCTCAAAACCATATCTTCCAACTCTAACCACTCTGGACCAACAACATACTCTAAACTTAAATCCTCTGTATCAGTATCTCTATCTACCACACCCACATAATACTCATAAACTTCTCCTTGAATCGCCGTAATAGGGGGTAAACTAATTATATATGGAACTCCAGTATCACTATAAACCCCTAAAATATCCTCTTGCAAATCTTTCTGACCTTCTTGTGGGAAAAATCTCAAATACCCAAACGTGAGAGCTACAATCAATAGTAGAAAAAATACACTAAACAATACCTTAATCTTCCTGCTACCCTTCATACCAATAGTTTAACACAAAAACAAATGTTTACAAATAAGGGTATAATATATATAATACCTTGATCTATAAATCATATATTTTACATGTATTTAAAAAACAAATGCCAAATCTACCAACATCTATTAAAGATTTAAGACAAAATAAAAAAAGAAAAGTCCACAATGACAGACTAAGGAATAGAATGAAAAAAGCTATTAAGAAGCAAAACACCTTAGTAGAACAAGGAAAGAAAGGGGAAGCAGAAAAAAACATTAGAAATGTTTACAAAATTCTTGACAAAACAGCTAGAAAAAATGTTATAAAGAAGGGTAAGGCGGACAGAATTAAATCTCGTCTTACTAAAAAATTAAACGAACTGTCCCAAAATAATGCCAAAACTGCTAAAAAGAGCACTTAAAATATCCCTAACTCCAGCAATATTAATGATTGCAGGGAAGTTTTTAGGGATAATGATCCCTTCTATTATCTATGATCTAGAATTTTTTGTTCAAAATGATATTCAAGGTTTAGTCTCTATCCAAATACTCTTCACAGAAGGGAATGTTACCCTTTTCGTAAACTCTGTTTCCAATATAACCATGCTACTATTCCTAGCAGTACCTACCATATACTTCATAATAAAAACTTCTATTTACCAAACCACACTACAAAACCCGCGAACTATAGCCAAGATAACAAGATTAAATATAATTAAATGGATAACAAAAAGAGACACCTCTTTCTTACAAATATTCATATGGACTGCATTTCTGACAATAGCTTCCATTATCGTAATTATACATACCCTACAGGCACAGACTTATGACTGGATAGGTATCACGGCAGGAGTCATATCCCTGCTCTGTATATGGGGAACAATTAAGACATTTGAATTAGAAGCTGATAAGATATATCCTAAAGAAAACAACTATTATTAACTACATATGTTAAATAGATAATTATTATTTTAGATTAAGAAAATGGCTAACAAAGGTAGAGTAAAAAAGATGTTTACACAAATTCTAGAACCTTTTGCATTGGGCTTACTTGCTCTCTTCTTTATACTTCCAATAATCACAGTTATGAATTTAACCCCTATTACAAAACAGGTTCAAAAACTTGATGTGTTAGGCGTAACTAACAAAGACGAGGTAGTCGTTAGACTAATAGGTGGAAGACATGAAATCTTTAGTAGTGAAAGTCTTAATAAACTTGAAGACTCTAAATACTCATACTCGGTAAGATTAGGAAAAAGGGGCTCGGACTCCTACTCCAAACCAATACTAGAGATTGAAAATAAGAGTGGAGAGAAAAAAACTGTTTCTTTTTGGGGACAAACACTGAGTAATACAAGATCAGATATATATTTAATAATCAAGGAAGATACATACAGACTACAAGATAATAAAGGAGACACTGAAGTTCAGCAGATATCTCTTCCTGCAAATGACGAGGCTATTGTATTCCTCGCTCTAGAGAACCTCTCTGGAGTCCAGTTTTCTGAAATCTTTGACATGACCATAGAAGTTAAGTAAAAACTCGAAGACTGTAGCTAAATCAACATAAGTCGAGTCCAACATAGATCGAACTTATACAATAACCCCTCTCTTAGAAATTCTATACATTCTTTTGTCCCTTTATTTAATATACTCTAAGCCTTTTTTACACTCGACCCTATGATATAATTCCACGTATGAAAAACTTAAATAAAATACGCAATTTCTCAATAATAGCGCACATAGATCATGGTAAATCTACTCTAGCTGATAGAATGCTAGAAGCAGTACACACAGACCTCTCAAGAGAAAAAAGAAAAGAACGAGTGTTAGATAGATTAGACCTAGAACAGGAAAAAGGTATAACCATAAAACTACAAGCATGTAAGATGACCTGGAAAGGATACCAACTCAACCTCATTGACACACCCGGTCATGTAGATTTCTCCTATGAAGTCTCACGTTCCCTAGCAGCTTGTGAATCCGCCATACTTCTAATTGACGCCAGCCAAGGAATACAAGCACAGACAATATCCAACACAAAAAAAGCACTAAACCTAGGATTGAAAATAATCCCTGTGCTAAACAAGATCGACATACCTCATGTAGACATAGAGAAAAGAGAAAAAGAAATTCAGGGTCTACTTGGCTTTAGCAAAGATAAAATTATAAAAGTCTCTGCAAAAACAGGAGAAAATGTCGAATCTCTTTTAGACGAAATTGTAAAAAGATCTCCGACACCAAAGGGTGATCCCAAGAAACCTTTCAAGGCCTTAGTCTTTGACTCCTTCTATGACGAACA
>CAYQYH010000060.1:0-3360 GCA_964421735.1 uncultured Candidatus Saccharibacteria bacterium
TATTCCTCCTTATCTATAACTACCCATCTTACCTTCTTAGAATACGGTCTACTCTCTCTTATGGTCACAATATCTCCAACCTCTAGTTCTTGATTAGTACGTGCAAAAAAGATTTTCTTTTTCTTAATTGTTTTCTTGTACACAGGATGCGCCTGAAGAGTATCAACTCTGACTTTGACAGTCCCTTGCATTTTATTACCGGTTACTGTACCTGTAATTTCTCTCTTTTTTCCTGTTTTTTTATTTTTCTCTTCCATGTGTTTTTTATTTAAATAACGGCCTGTATTCTATCAAGTATTGTTATTATACTCAAGCTATAATTCCTTTCTTTTAACAAATTTCGTCTTTACTGAGAATTTGTGTCCTGCTAATCTCAAAGCTTCTCTGGCTATTTCTTCACTAACTCCTCCAATTTCTACAAGTATAGTACCGGGTGTTACAACTGCAACATAGCCTTCAACTTCTCCTTTCCCACCTAACATCTTACTGTTTGTAGGCTTTTGGGTGTATGGTTTATGTGGGAATATTCTTGACCAAACCTTACCCTTTCTCTTGGTGTATCCTGTCATGGCTCTTCTAGCTGCCTCTATTTCTCTAGCATTAATCCAACCATTTTCTAGAGATCTAAGACCATATTCTCCAAAATCGACGCTATTACTTGAAGAGGCTATACCTCCCATTTTACCTCTAAATTCCTTTCTGTATTTTCTTTTTCTTGGTTGTAACATGGTTTTTTAATTAAATATGTTATTCTTCTCTATCTATTTCGGTTTTATCTCCTTTGTATATCCAGACCTTCACACCCATTAATCCTGCATCTGCTGTGCTAGCTACTTCACTGGCGTAATCAACATCAGCTCTTAAGGTTTGTGCTGGTACAGAACCTTCAGAAACCTTAACAGTTCTAGCCTGACTAGCCTTATTAATCCTTCCCGAGACCCAAATTCTTAATCCTTTTGCACCAGATTGCATTATTTTCTCTTTAGCATTTATGACCAAGAACTTAGAAGGTTGTCTTCTTTCAATTCCATCTGCTATGGTTCGAGCAACTATTTGGGCAGAGAGGTCTGCTTTCTTTACTTCCCTTATTTGTAATTCTACCGAAGATTTAGTTATCTTCTTTAATTCTTTCTGTAATGCATCAACTGATTCCCCTCCTCTTCCTATTGCAACACCAGGCTTTGCTACAAAGACAACAACCTCAATCTTACTTAAAGCTCTCTTAACTTTAATACTGTCAATGCCGGAATCTTTCATTGCTTTTTTAACCTTGCGTTTTATTAACAGATCCTGAGCAAGAGCTTTTGGAAAGTCTTTCTTGTCTGCATACCACATAGAATCCCAAGTTCTATTTATTCCCATTCTTATTGCTTTTGGATTTATTTTTCTACCCATATTATTTTACTTTTAATTCTAAATTAAGATGTGATCTTCTCTTAAAAAGTGTTGATACCCTAGCTCTAGATGCAAATCTTGTTTTCTTAAGGGTTCGTGCTTCGTCTACTGATATTTTGCTAATTTCTAAATCTTCCTTACTGACACCATAGAGTTCCCTAGCGTTTGCAACTCCGGAGAGGACTGCTTTCCTTACGGTCTTTGTACCCTTTTTGTTTATTAGCATTAAAATATTTAGAGCTTCCTCCACGTTCTTACCTCTTACAGCATCCACAACCAACCTCAATTTAAGAGGGGGTTGAGCTATATTTTTTACTGTTACTTTTGCTATTTTGTCTTCCATAATTGTTTAATATTTATTTTTTATCTTCCTCAAATCTACCTGTACTACCGTATACTTTAGAGAGTTTTCCTTTCTTAGCATGTCCTTTGAACTTTCTTGTTTGAGAAAATTCTCCTAATCTGTGTCCTATCATGGACTCTATTACCAAAACCTCTTCGTGTTTCTTTCCGTTATGTACTAAGAACTTCAAGCCAACCATTTCTGGGGTTATTGTAGATTCTCTAGCCCAGGTTTTGATAGGGGACATATCTCCCTTCTCTCTGGCTTCGTGTACCTTCTCCATCAATTTTTCGTTTGTGTATGGTCCTTTCTTTAATGATCTAGACATAATATTTAATCAATAATTTATTTCTTAGCAAAAGGCCTTTTCTTAGTCCTTCTGGTTTTAATTATGAACTTGTCTGTTCTCTTATTCCTTCTTGTTCTAGTACCTATTCTGTGTCCCCAAATATCTTTAGCCTGTCCACCTACTTGTCCTTTTCCTTCTCCTCCACCGTGAGGGTGCTCTACTGCATGCATTGCCATTCCCCTTACCACTGGTCTTTGGCCTAAGTTTCTTCTTCTTCCAGCTTTTCCTAACTTAACATTCATCTTATCTTCATTTCCGACTTGTCCTATAGTGGCCATACAGTCTGCAAATACCAACCTAATTTCCCCAGATGGCATTTTAATCTGTACGTACTTGCCACTAGGGTCCGGCCCTTGTACTATGATCGCTTCTCCAGCAGACCTACCATATACTGCACCTTTACTAGGAGTATCCTCAACGCAGTGAACAGAAGTTCCTGCAGGGATATTTTTAACCTTCATGGCGTTACCTGGCAATATGTCAGCTTTCTCTCCAGAGATTAGTGTGTCTCCTACACTTACCTTTCTGGGTGCTATTATATACCTTTTCTCACCATCTTCGTACTGTAAGAGAGCTAGATGTGCAGTTCTGTTAGGGTCAAAATAAAAACCTGTAACTTTAGCGGGTATGTCATATTTGTCTCTTTTAAAGTCAACTATTCTAACCCTTCTCTTAAAACCACCACCTCTGTGTCTTACAGTAACCTTTCCTTGATTACCTCTTCCAGCCTTCTGTTTCTTTGCAATAGTTAGATTTCTAGGACCAGAGTCTTTCTTTAACTTTGATCTATCTTCTAATCTTGTATGTCTTCTTGTCGAAGTTGTAGGTTTAAATTTCCTTACTGCCATTTTATTCCTTTAGAAACTCATCTATTTTATCTCCTTGTTTAAGGGTGACTATCATTTTCACCGTATCTGTTTTTCTTCTTTTCTTATTACTTGTCCAATCTCTTTTTAATTTACCTGGTCTTATCACACTATTTACTTTAACTACTTTTACTTTGTATTTGTCTTCTATTATTTTCTCAACCTCTATCTTGTTCACACCTCTTGGGAGTAAGAATGTGTATTTATTAAGAGCGTTTGCCATGTCATATGTTTTTTCAGATATCACTGGTTGTATTTTTATTTCTTTATTTGGCATTCGTTAACCTTTCTTCCAAAATTTTAACTGAACCTTCATCTACTAAAACTTTTTTAGCAGCAATTAAGTGCTTTGCGTTTAAACTCTCAGGACTCTGCATCTTACTTTTCTTAGAATTTCTTAAAACTAA
>CAYQYH010000061.1:0-3498 GCA_964421735.1 uncultured Candidatus Saccharibacteria bacterium
TAAGAAACTAGATATAGATAAAATACAATTCTTTGTTAACGAATTAAGGTTAGTCAAAAGTACAGAAGAAGGTTATCAGGTTTTAATGAGTTTTAGTGACTCCTCTAATATCAAACTGTAATCATTTGTCCATATTGCATGCTTGTGTTTTCTAAACCAGGTTCTCTGTCTCTTGGCGTATCCTTTTGTATTCTTGATTATTTCTTTTTTTACCGTTTCTAGAGAAATTTCCTTTTGAAAATATTTTTCAAACTCCTGGTATCCAATCGTATTTAATGTTGGGTATTTATTTAACCCTTTCTCTCTTATTTTAATGTTTTCTTCTAACAACCCATTCTTAAACATCTCTTCTGTTC
Organism: uncultured Candidatus Saccharibacteria bacterium; assembly: GCA_964421735.1. Lineage (GTDB taxonomy): Bacteria > Patescibacteriota > Dojkabacteria > SC72 > SC72 > UBA2177. The sequence continues at coordinate 357 of CAYQYH010000061.1, forward strand.
TCTGTACAATTCTTTCCTCTAGATCTTCCTTTGGGATGTCAATAACGAAATAAATATGTTCAAGGGCCTGGCCCTTAACCTTACTCCTACCTTTTTCAAGGATTCTTATTAGTCTAACGGGGTTTTTTCTGTCACTTTTATTTAAGTCTTCGAGTAATTTCGGATTCATTCGCTTTACTAAATTTTGAAGTTTCCTAACGTCTATCTTGTTTAATTCCTCTCTTCTTCGTAAGGTTTCTTGGGTATCTGGTTGAGATTTTAGCTTGTAGTTGAATATGACGGAGTCTATATAAAGGCCTGACCCTCCTACAAGGATTGGAGTTTTTTCTTTGCCTATTTCATTTAGCACTTTTTTAACGTCCTGTTGGTATTTGTAGATGTTGTAATCTTTCTTTACTGAGACGTGTCCGTAGAGGTAGTGGGGCACCCCTTGCATTTGCTTTTTGGTTAGTTTGGCAGTTCCCACAGAAATTTCTTTGTAGACCTGTCTTGAGTCTGCGTTTATTATTACTCCATTAATATCTTTAGCTAACTTAATAGCTAAGGATGATTTGTCAGATGCTGTGGGTCCAGCTATTATGATTATTGGTTTGGAGTAGGAAATCATTTAAAGTTGAATTACTTAACGATGTAATACAGTAATGCGTAGTTAATCCATACAACGCCAACGCTAACTACGGCTGTTAGGATTATGAAGGTTAAGAAGGTCGAAAAGAGAAATACGGAAAAGGCAGAGAAGAGTAGGAGGATGAAGATGGTGAGATATATTGAGTCATGAATATATTCTTCTTTAAGTATGTTGTAATTGAAGTCTTTTCTGTCTTTGTGTAATTGGTAGTAACCAACGCACGTGCCAATGTTAAGGATGTTTATGAAAAGGATAATGATGGGGGATAGGAGGAAGATATATGTAATTGTCATTCCGGAGATTAAACTAAGTAAAGTTATTCCCATAACTGTTAATAAGGCACTAGATGTGAGAGAAGCAATAGTAAAAAGAAAGAATTTTTTATTTTTAGTAGTGTATTTAACTAAGAAGGGGATAAGTATAAACAGTATTGCAAACAGAGAAAACATTGTAAATTTCTCTACATTAGTCCAGTTGTTCCAAAGGTTTAAAAATATTCCCATACTACATTCCTTTAACTTTATCTAAATACGAACCAGATATAATCAAACAAATTTTACTTAATACTATTAGAGCCATTAGGTGTGTGGCAAGGATATTCATGTAGCCGTATCCTAACAGCATAACTACCATTAATGTTGATATTAATCCAACTTCTATATATATAACAGAGTCTCTATTTGCGCTTATTATTTTTATTAAAAGCGCAGTTAATATCCCAACTATTGGGAGTAAGAAGGTGTCAACCGGTATTGCAAAGATTTTTAGTACAGTTAAATATATGCTGAGTGTTAAGACTGTTGTTAAGAAAGATTTCTTGAGGGTGTCAGTATCAGACTTCTTAAGAAGGAACATGTATGCGTATACTAAAACAAAAGAAATGATTAAACCAACAGTAACTCTAATATGATCGATTTGTATAATCTGGGGAGTTAGTTGATTCTCTGATTCAAGAAAATAATTAACAGGTATCACACCCGAGTTGTAAAGAACACTCATTGCTTTAATTTGCAATTCATCCTCTTGAGTTACTGGTACCGCAAAAATATTTTGTTCTTCTAGAGGGACGAGGTAGGGTGTTACAAAACCGTCTACATTTACACCAACATAATCTCCCCTATATGAATCAAGGAAGTCAAAGAAAGCACCCTGCTTGTTTGGCCAAGGTTTAAAAACTGCAAAATAGGAGAAGGTGTTGTCAGCAGTTTTTAGTTGTGTGATATGAACATTTCTAAAATCTTCTCGGCTCCATTCGGTGGGGTTATAGTTTTCAGCAAGAAGGTAGGAGTATTCCTCTTCTGGATTAAAGAAGTCAACATCTTCCTTTTTTGTAACTATCTGAACATCAAATCTGTTTGTTACTAATTCTCTCACTAGTTCAGGATCTGAAGTAGTGTTTACAACCACTCTAAGGGTTGTATTTCCTTGCTCATCTTTTCCGCTATTGCGAACAGATATTTTCTCAACCCCAAATCTTTCTAACCTTTTAAACAGTATATTTCTTGTTTCTTCAATTTCTTTTTCACTGGGAGTTTCTAGTGTAAGGAAATATTCTGAGGACCAGTAAAAATCGTCTTTAGTAAATAGATCAAAGGATGTTCTTTCAGAGAGTTGTTCTGTTAATGGTAGTGCAACTAGGATTGTAGTAATGCCGATTGCGGTTAGAAGGATAACTGCGAGATAGTTGAGGATGGGCTTTATATCTAGTTTAATTTTGAATTTCATTCTCTAGAGTAGGTCAGATAATTCTCCAAACATAATTATCTTATCCTTTTCTAAAATATTCATCAAGAAGGGCTCTTTCTTTTTTCTAGCAAATTCATAATCTTCTTTCTTGATTGCACTAAAGCGTATGTCTCTTTCTAGCTCTTTTTCTATTTCACTTACCGCTGTGGAAAGATCTCTAACTCTCATATTGCCTATGAAGAGAAGGTCCACATCGGTTTTGTTTTCATATCTTTCTTTGATGTAACTTTCAGTCAAGAGAACAACTTGTATACCATTTATTTTCTCGCCTAGTTCAGTGATTTTTTCTCCTATAGGTGATTGTTTAAAAAACAGGGCTCTTAATTCTTGTAATACGGGGCATTTAGGATTGATTGTGTAGACTAGTTTGTTTCCATCTTTTTTAGATCTTAGTATTCCGGCATCCTCAAGGTTCATTAGCTCTCTTCTTACAGCATTTATCTCTTCTTCCAGTTCTCTAACGAGTTGTCTTATATGGAAGGATGCATTTAAATCCAACAGGTAAGTTTTTAGAATACTTACTCTAACTTTTGATATGAATAGTTTCTTTAGCATAGTTCCCCAACCTGCTTAATATTATTGTTCAATTATATCAAATTTCCCGTCAGAATGTGGAATCATTGATATCCATATTCTTCCTCTATTGAATTTGATGAGGTTTCCTGAACTATCATAATATTTTGTTCTATCGGTCCTAGAATCTTTTTTCCAAGACCCATTTATGATCTTTCCATCCTGTAAAATTACAGCATCTCTTTCATCTATTGT
>CAYQYH010000062.1:0-2983 GCA_964421735.1 uncultured Candidatus Saccharibacteria bacterium
GGTTTGTATTGGAGTCCTATACAAGACAGTTTGCAGAACGATTTTGATAGAAGTACTTGTGACTTCTTCACCTCTGACCCAAGAGGTAGTTACGATGGGAGTGATGATACATGTCATCAGGCTATAAACGAGTGTGCTAATTTAGAGTTAGCTACACATACAGGTGATGCTGCAAAAACTACTTGGTATTTACCAAGTCAAAAAGAATTAATGCAAGCATATGTACATGGTATATACAAAAAGACTAATACTACTTGGGTGGGTACAACTCAACATTGGTCTTCCACTGAGAATCTGGGTTATAGTAGCCACGCTTGGTATACAATTTTGAGCTCTGGAAGTACGAGCAGCACTAATAAGACTACTAGTTATTCTGTTCGTTGTGTTCTTCGGGATTACTAAACAGGAGGTCTTGGGGGGTGGAGGTTATTTAAAAACGAGCAATGTTGGTTTCTAATAATAACTATTTAAAAATAAACACCAAGACCGATTAAGTCACTATGTAGTACATTTTTAAAATATTGATAACAATATCCCAAAGTAATACCTTTTTAATATGTAAAACAGTGACTAATTTTGGTCTAGTGATATCTACAGACATTGAGGGTGTATTGAGTAATTAGATATGTACAACCTAATATGTTTTTAATATGATATACTTTCTTAGGCAAGATCTTACTCACTCAACCTTGGTGTAGGCAATGGTTTGTAAGGATGGCACAGAAAGTAATCCTACTTGCTATACCCTTAGGGTATATTGATACAAAAGATCTTTTACATAAAACACACCTGGTACCAGGTCTTTGGTGATTTTCAAAAAATTAGCAAGTTTATCTTTTTGGTCTTCCACTGAGAATCAGAATAATAATAGCAACGCTTGGTATACAAATTTGAACAATGGAAATACGAACAACAATAATAAGACTACTAGTTATTCTGTTCGTTGTGTTCTTCGGGAATATAATCTGTGCTTTAGCCCCTATTTTAATAATTAGCATATGAGTGGTAAGAATTTAGATAAGCCAATATATTTGGCTATATTCAAACTGATTAAATATTTATATTTGGTGATTAGAAACTACCCAAAGGAATATAAATATACATTGGGAGAAGATACTCTTAAATTAGCATGGGCAACTTTAGACTGTGTCATGGAAGTCAACTCTGTATCAAACAGAGAAAAGGAGAAGTCCATAACAGAAGCTATTACTATTTTCAACAGGCTTAAATTTAGATTACGTCTGGCAAGTGAAAACAAACTTCTAAGTCACAAATCGTACGCACATATTCTTAAACAGAGGAAAGAGATAGATAAGATGTTATTTGGGTGGCTTAAATGGTCTGAAAAAATCTAGATTCCCTTCAGGTTGTAAGTACTCTTTTAGTATTCCAAAATGTTTGTGATACAAGTTTTGTCGTAGATTGTAAGAATTACTCCATTTCAAATGTCCAAAAACCGAGTTTATACTAGTACATATTGATTCTATCTCTTCTTGAGTTGGAGGATTATGGATTTCAACTGTTTCTTCTTTACACAAAGACCTATCTATTAGGAAACCCTGGTTAAAATAGTGTAGTTTTTTCTTTATATTACCTACTGTCCTATTTCTACTTAATATGTAATTGGGTTTTACAATATAACCAAGGAAATCAATACCTTGATATACACTACCATATTTTGTTTTATTCTTTTTTATTTCTAAAGATAGTTCTCTTTTTAAGAAATTTCTGACTTTCTCTTCTGTTTCTTTTAGCTCAGGGATATTATTTGAGAGAAACACCATATCGTCGGCATATCTAATGTAGTACTTTACTTTTAAATCTCTTTTTATATATTGATCAAGTTTATTAAGGTATAAATTTGCGAAAAACTGAGATGTTAAATTACCTATAGCTAAGCCAATGTTTTTATCAGTATTAAAAAGGCTTTTGTCTTTAGGGAGGGTTTTTATTAGAGTAATATCTCCTTTCGCACGATAATTGGCACAGGGGTCGTGAAAAATGACTTTTGAGGAAAGCCAAAGCAAGTTTTCTGTGTCCTTCTTCCTGTATTTAAGGCAATTAATCTTTTTAGTTAGTAGGTTCATGAGTATATTCTTATTAATGCTGTAAAAGAAACTTTTAATATCTAGCTTAAGATAGTATGCCCTATCCTTTCTATTCTTTGTAATCTTATTTAAGTAGTATGAGAGTCTTTTTGATCCTCTAACTACTCCATGTTCTTTTCTGCATGCAAATGAGTCATATATGAAGGTTCTATCTATCTCTGCCTCTATGTAGTTGATGAGTAAGTGGTGGACAACTCTATCTACAAAGCTTGCAGCAAATATTTCTCTTATGGTAGGAAATGTTATTACAAAACAGGAGGAGGTTCCAACTTCATATTTCCTGTTTGTTAGATCATAGCTAAGGTTATACAGGTTCTCTTCAAGACTTTTTTCAAAGGATAGTTGGTAGAAGCTGTTTCTTTTTCCTTTTCTGCAGGAATAGTAAGCGTTAATTATTGACTCTAGACTAAAAACCATTAACTATTATTATACTAGTCAGCCTATATATAGCACTTCATCCCTTGTTGTTAAAGAAACCCTATGCTAATATTTAAAACAATGAAAAACTCTGTCCGGATTAAACCTACAATCCTTCTGCTATTTATCCTTACGCTAGGTATATCACTAACCGTTATGGCTTCCCGAATATTTGCATCTAATACTACTCCAGTACTTGGGAGTGCTACTGCTATGAACACATCCAATCTAATCTTCTTTACATCTGAAATATACGATGCAAATGTAGTAATATCTGATCCTGATCCGGATAATAGCAATATTAGGACTATATCTGGCTATGCATGGTCCCAAGATGTTGGGTGGATAGAATTTACTGCAAATACCACACCAGGTGTTTTTGTTGACTATAGTACGGGGGCAGTATCAGGCTCTGCATATGTTATGAATACTGGGAATGTTTTAGATTTTACTAATTA
>CAYQYH010000063.1:0-8921 GCA_964421735.1 uncultured Candidatus Saccharibacteria bacterium
CCCTTGGCACAGAGATTACTCCCTCATAGGATACATCTTTGGAATTTTAATGAAACTACTTTACCTACCTATTGCAATAACAATATATTTTCTTTGTATTTCTCTTTACTTAATCGTGTTTCTTTTTTGGTTAGTATTACCAGTTGGGGCATTGGTTTTTGTAATAATATCTTTCTTTTAATTTTTTTTAAAAATATGGCATTAGATTTTGACAGTAAAAAAAGAACAGTAATAGGGTACCACAACAAGGATAAAGGGAAATTTGGGGTTGTGGATGGGGAATACCCTGTATTTAAAGAGGAAGAAACTTCTATCTTTACTCTAACACGAGACCATTTCTTTAGTATTTCAACCCCTCAGGTAGAGGCTATACTAAATAATTTCCTTCGCTACCAAAACTTTAACGACAAGAAAAGACTCCTTGCAAACATACTCATAATCCCCGGCTTAATAATCGCCTTTGCCCTAGGATTAAAACACACAGGTCTCTTAAACTCCTTTCCTAAGATCTTGGAATTACTAGACTCCACTTGGGTTAATGCTCTCTTTGGAGTATCTATCCTCAATGTTCTTGTACTCTGGCATGATTTTTACGAAGACAAAAGTCATCCAGTTAAACTACCTAAAACAAAGAAGATATCACAAAAAGATATAGATGAAATTAAAGGCACTGGTTTTAAATTTGGAAGATACGCTCATCTTGAGACCATCAATTTCTTAACAGAGGAAACCTTAGAACTTCTTTGTCTTTTTACAAAAGACAACAAATTTCAAACCTTTGAACTTTACAAAGAACTCATAGCCTCAAACTTTGAGGTAGGAAAAATAATTAGAAGGTCTGGGGTAGATATTACAAAAGAAAATCTTAAGGAAGCAGGTGTTAATGAGAGCAATATCCCTGAATATTCAATCCCTGCGCTAAGAAGCATTCTTACATATGCCGTAGAAGAGGCCCTACTTACAAACAGTAGAGACATACAACCTCAATATCTTTTTTTAGCAATTACTAAGATATTTCCTAGCGTTGAGAAATATTTAAGAGAGAACCAAATAAGTATACATATCTTGAGAGAAATAACGGCATATAACAATGAAATTATCTATAAAAAGAGAAGAACCAAATACCTAAATCCTAATATCCCTTACTACAGAAAAGGGGGTGTAGCTAAACAGTGGATATATGGTTACACCTTCATTTTAAGTCACTTTAGTAAAGATATAAATGAAATTGTGTCCAAATCCCAAGACACCTTCGGTATTGGACATGATGAAGAGGTAGAGTTTCTAGTTGCAACTCTGGGTAAACTATCTAACAAAAACGCTCTTTTCATAGGTGAACCTGGGGTTGGAAAATCTAGTTTAATTCTCGGCCTTGCTCAAAGAATTAACTCAGGAGATGTCCCCATGCAATTAAAAGATAAGAGAATAATACAACTTGACATTAATAACCTCATAGCTACTTCAAAAAAAGAAAAGAACCTAGAGGAATTAATAATAAAAGCTTTCAGAGAACTAGAAAAAGCAGGTAACACAATCTTATATATAGACGAAATGCAAGAAATAATTCCTAGAAAAGCAGAGGAATCTAGTCATTCAATAGCCGGTATGTTTTTACCATACATTCTGGACAGCAAATTCCCAATAGTTGGAACTACCAATTACTCAGATTACAAGAAATACTTCTACAGTAATGAATCTCTTAGACAGAGTTTTACAAATATCGAAGTAAAAGAGGTTCGACCAAAAGATACGCTGACAATACTGGAGAGTAAAATACCTTCCTTGGAGAAAAATTTCCAATGCTTCATAACCTTCCCAACTCTCTTTGCTTCTGTTGAACTTTCACAAAGATATATTAAAGAAAGAAAACTCCCTAGTAGTGCAGTACAAACCATTGAAGCAACATGCGCTTGGGCACAATCTAACAATATTCAAAAAATTACAGCAGAACATGTTTCCAAGACCATTTCTATAAAAACCAACATAAGTGTAGGCCCCATAAACCAAGAAGAAAGCAACAAATTACTTAAATTAGAAGAAAATATCAAAAATAAGGTCATAGGACAGAATGAAGCAATTGTTGCCCTAACAGAATCATTAAGAAGAGCAAGAACAGATGTTAGAGACTCGAAAAAACCAATTGGAGTGTTTCTATTCGTAGGTCCAACTGGAGTAGGAAAAACACATTTATCAAAAGTAGTAGGGGAGGAATACTTTGGAGAAGAAGAGACCATCATACGTTTGGATATGTCGGAATACCAAGAACTTCAAAGTATTGAGAAATTCCTTGGGTCTACTTCACAAAGGGACTATAGTCAAACCTCAATTAGCTTAATAGATAGAGTTAAAAAGAATCCTTATACCGTCGTCTTATTTGACGAAATAGAGAAAGCTCATCCAAATATCTTGGATCTCTTCCTTCAAATTTTTGACGAGGGACGACTTACTAGCACACAAGGAGAAACTGTTGATTTTACACACACAATAATTGTATGCACAAGCAATATTGGCAGTAAAATGCTCTTGGAATCTTTAGGCAAAGATCATTCACTTTGGAGTGAGGCAAAAGAAAGAGTTCTGCTGGAAGTCAGACAATCCTTAAAACCTGAGCTTATAAATAGATTTGACAGAATTATCGTTTTCCACCCACATGATTTAAATAATTTAGCAAAGATTGCAACACTTCTTCTGAATGAACTAACAAGGAGGCTTGCAGAAAAAAATATAATAATAAAATGGTCAGAACAAATACCTATGCTCATTGCAAATAAAGCTAACGAGCCTGCCCTTGGAGCAAGACCAATGAAGCGATACATACAAGACAAAATAGAAGGACAACTTGCCAAAGGAATGATAGAGCAACAAATACAACCAGGGGAAGAAATAGAGATAAAAGAAAGTTGGATAGTATAGCAAAGAGAAATAAATATGATATAATGGCCAAGCTATAACATAATAAACACAAACAAACCATGGCAGCAGTACCAAAAAGAAAAATATCAAAAGGAAGAAAGAATAGAAGAAGGACACACAATGCCTTGAAAATTAAATCTATTTCTAAATGCCCCAAATGTGGTACCGTAAAGAGAAGCCACTTTGAATGTCAATACTGCGGGTACTATAAAAAATCTAAATAGAAAAATATGAAAAGGTCAACAGACCCAAGACATCAAGCTAGAATACTTGCATTACAAGAATTATTTTCAAGATATTTCAACATCGAAGATATTCCAATAGAAGAGATCTCTGTTAAGGAGCTTTTAGGAATAAACGAAATGACAGAATATGATGAGAAGCTTTATGACAAGATTTTAGACGGAGTCATTGACAAGAAGAAACAGATAGATGCCCTAATAACAAAATATGCACCACAATGGCCTATTGAGCAAATGAAGATTGTTGATTTACAAATTCTAAGAATAGCTATATATGAAGGATTTATTGCTAAAATCACACCTCCTAAGGTTTCAATCGATGAAGCAATTGAAATAGCTAGAGATTTCGGAGGGGAAATTAGTAGTAAATTTGTAAATGGTGTTTTAGGAGCAATATATGAAGAGACAAAAAAGGATGAAAAGGATGAATAAAAAAGAAGTAGAAAAAAAACTAGGACTAAAATTTAAAAACACAGATCTTCTTAAAAACGCTCTAACACACAGATCCTATCTAAATGAAAATAGAGGAGAGAATTTAGAAAACAATGAGAGATTAGAATTCCTAGGCGATGCAGTCCTTGAATTAATTATTTCAACAGAACTATTCGTTAAATATCCTAACAAGACAGAAGGTGAATTAACTTCTATCAGATCTGCAATTGTAAGGACAGAAAGTCTTGCGGAAGAATCTAGAAGATTAGATATTGGTAAGCACATACTTATGTCCAAAGGAGAAAAAGATTCTGGAGGAGCAGATAAAGACTTTATACTAGCAAACACATACGAAGCACTTCTGGGAGCAATGTATCTTGATCATGGTTTAAAAGAGTGTAAGAACTTTGTTAAAAGAACTGCTCTTAAAAAACTTCCGAAGGTTATTAATGACGAGCTCTTCATTGACCCGAAAACAAAAATACAAGAATTAGTACAAGCAAAATACAAAGTTACCCCAACATACCAAGTAGTAAAAGAACACGGCCCAGAACATGACAAATCCTTTACTGTGACTCTTAAAATAGGAAATAAAGTAATAGCAGAAGGATCTGGACTAAGTAAACAAAAGGCCGAAGAAGATGCGGCTCAGAAGGCTATAGACATATTAGAGAAAAGATAATATTCTTGTATTAAATTATTTGATTTGATAGAATTCAGCGCAATGCTAAAAATACGATTAAAAAGAACAGGTAAAAGAGGACAACCCCATTACAGGATTGTTATTTGTGAAGCTAGTAAACCTAGAGACGGTAAAACTATTGAAGAAATAGGTTACTATAATCCAAGGTTAAAACCTACCGTCTTTGACGTAGACAAAGATAGGGCCCAATATTGGTTATCCAAAGGTGCACAGCCTACAGATACTGTGGCTCAATATTTTGTAAAAGAGGGTTTGATAAAAAAACTTAAAAAAGGTTCTACCAAACCTAGTACAAAAAAGAAGGAAAAAGAAACAAAAGGGTAGTATAATAATTTAATAAAATATTTTTAATAAAAAAAATGAAAGAGCTTTTAGAACACATCGTCCAGTCAATAGTTAATAATCCTAAGGATGTGAGTGTGGAGGAAAAGGAAAGTGTAGACTTTCCTGGCCTAACTATCCTTACAATAGATGTCGCAGAAGAAGACAAAGGGATTGTAATAGGTAGAAGGGGCAGAACAATTAATGCCATTAGAGATTTAATAACTATAAACGCAATAAGAAATGACAAAAGAGTTAAGGTACTAATTAAGGATGATAATCGCGGGAGGTCAAAGGATTCTTCAGAAACAAAAGAAGTACAAGAGGAAAGAAACGACAGCGAAGACACCTCTGAAGATATGCTAATAGATGAAGGATTCTAATCTCTCACTATTTCTTTTAATAATAATCTCTTAAGTAACTCTCTTAGTTAATTAGTTAGTTGATCAGCTTTTTTTCTAAATATGTCCACTATATCCTCATACTCTGTATAACTCTCAAAGGAAGTGTAAGAATCTACCTCTAAAGTAATCTTTGGAACATAATATCCTGTCACATTTAGAGTTACCCTCCAATCTTCTCCCCTTTTTGCTAAAGAAACATTTTGTGATGAAATTACATATGGAGATGCTTCAAAAAGGTTATCTAAGAAACTTAATATATCTTCTAAACTTCCTTCATATGACAGAGGACTACTCACTCCGTAATAGGTCCTTCTATCATTTGAATCTTCATTCCTTTTAATTACAGATACTTGAGTGTCTCCAGCAGATAATGATTTAGCATAAAGGTTTTTCTCATCAGCCAAAGTTTCTATATAATACATAAAACTTGAAACTCTAAGAGACTGAGGTATTACTTCTTTTGCACTTATCAGATCAACTTGAAAAGTACCTTCATCAATACTTTTAAGTTCCTTCTCTAATTCTTGCAAATTTTGCTCTCTCTCTTTAACTTCTTTATATTCCCCCCGAAAGGATATAGCTGTCTTAACCATTGGAACAAACACGAAAACTCCCAAAAGAATCAAAATCAGACCCACAGAAAGCGGTACCAAAGCATCTTTTACTTTAAATTCAGACGCTTTTATCCTATCACTTATAGATTCTATTTCTTTTTTTGTTTTACTACTAGTTTTATTTTTAAATCCCATACCTATACTAAATATATTTTATTCATTATCAGATAACCCCATAAACTCTTCAATCACTAATGTTCCATTAAAAGAAAAAATCGCACCCTCTAAACTTTTGGAAACAGACTTTAATTCCACAGTTTCCACCTTCTTGTCATTAATTAACAAGTACCACAGTTTAGAAACATCCTCTAAATTTTGTCCCCTTCCACTAAATTCAAAAGACTTAGTTCCTGGAAAAGAGAAATCCTCTAAAGAACTAGCTCCACTTTTGGAAACTTGATTGCGAAAGTGATCTATAACTAATTTCGTAGAAAACCTACCTCCCTGTATATCCTCATATAAAAATACTCTTTCTAATATTTCTGTATTACCTGATATTAGTTGTGAATACCCCTGAATCTCTCTCTCTTGCTCATTTAGTTTCTCTTGCTGAGCATTCAATTGTATTTTAGATACAATATTAAAACCAATAACAAGAATTGATATGGATAGAAGAAGTGACACACTAATTAAGGAAGTAGCATTAATCTTCTTCTTCTTCTCTTCAGTATCCAATTCCTCCTCACTCATTGTAGGAATTAAGTTTATTCCAGAACCTTCAACAACCGTATTCGGGGCAACACTTTTCTTTATGGGTGGCTTTTTTTCCTCTTTAGACTCAGAGACCTGCTTGGACTCTTCTTCAGAACCTTTTGACGGCTTTTCTTGGGCAGAATCTTCAAGATCCTTAGGAGGATTAGAGGGAGAGCTCCTTTCCTCCTTTACTTTGTTCTCTGCTATTTCTTTTTTATTTTTCTCTTCTGCAATTTTATTCATCTTTAAGTGCCAGGCCAATAGCAACCGAATAGGACGGGCCACTCTTGGCTATTATATCTTTAAATTTATCTTCTACTACAATATTCTTCCACGGATTTGCAATTTCAGATTTCACTCCAAGACTCTTGGATACATACTCCACTAAACCAGGGAGTAACGCACCATCCCCACTAAGAAGATAGTAGGAAGGAGAAACTGAAAGAGTTTTATTCTTGTAAAACTCTACACCCCTTCGAATCTCCACCATAATAGATTCTAAAATAGGGGAGAGTACCTCATAGATTTTGTTTTCTAATACTTCCTCAGAAACACCGTAGTTTCGTTTAAATTCTTCAGCCCTCTGGTATTGGAAATTAAATTTGTTAATTATGGCTTGTGTTAGTGAGTCTGAACCTATTGCAATACTCTGAGAAAAAACCAAATAACCTTCTGATAATATACTCATATCTGTACTGTTTGCCCCAAAATCTAACATAACAATATTTTTCTTACCAGACGATTTATACATAGTTCTTCCCATAGCTACGGACTCGGTTTCTATAGCAATCAACTCTAGATCTGCTTTCATTGCAATATTTATATATATATCTATAATCTTCCTAGGAGCAGCTACAACTAAGACTCTCGGGGCATTCTTTTCAGTATTAAAACCTATTGGAACATAACTAAGTTGAACTTCGTTTAAAGGCATGGGAATATATTGCTTAGCCTCAAAATAAACAGCATCTCTAAGCTCTTCTTCTTTAACTCCTGGAAATTCTAAAAACCTAGTAAAAACAGAAAACTCTGGTAGTGCCATTACAACTTTCTTGTTCTTTATTCCCGAAGAGGAATACAGTTTCTTAAGAACCTCTGCTAGCTTCTTTTGGTCATCTTTATCTTCACTGTTAATTACCCCCTTTGGGGTAAGTTGAGAACCTAAATTAATCAAGACAGGATTATTTGAACCTATCTTTGAAAGCTCTACCGCTTTCACAGAGTGGGTTCCAAAGTCTATTCCTACATGATCGGGCAGTTTTGCCATATCCTGAGCAGTACTAAATTAATGCACTTGTATATAATATAGCAGAAAGAGAACAGTTTTTAAACATTTATTTTAAAATTTTTACTATATATACTTCCTTAACTCTTCAATTATACTTGCTTTATCTACTTGCTCTTTTAAAAGGTACGAACAAGCACCTAATTGAAATGCTTCTTTAATTATCGCTTCACTTGTCATGTTTGTAAGAATTATCACTGGAACTTCACCATACTTTTTAGGATTTGTCTTAATTGCTCTAAGTACTTCTAGGCCATCTATTCCTGACATAAAGAGATCTAAAAGTACAATATCTACAAGACCGACATTTTTTGACAGTATTTCCAACCCTGTATAGCCATTAGAAGCTACAAAGGGAATGTATCCGCTTGACTTTACTAAATGCTCGTGTTTTTTAAGAGAGTCTTTCTCATCCTCAATGATCAAAACAACATTAGAATCTTTTGACATTTTAAAAACACCTTATTTTAATTACCATGTAATACCTTCCGTTGACACAGTTGCCTGCCTTAAGATCTCTCTGTTTATCGGGGATTTTGCTCCTAAATACCAATTTAAGGGTTCGGAGAGAATTTCGAAGCTAATAATATAGTTTCCATCTGATGATTGTATATAGGAAACTTCAAAATTTTTAATGTTTATATACTCGGAATTAAGAACCATTAAATAACTCTCAGGACCCGTAAGATCAAAACAGCGGGAATGATCTCCGCCTAAATCCTCTGCAGAAGTCCATAACATATATCCTTTCTCCTCGTCTTCAGAGGACTTAAAAAAACCTAAACATATCCAATCTCTGTAACCATAAGGTCTGAATTGTATCTCATTACCAATTTCGTTTTCTCCATTACTTTGGTCATATACCTCCTCCACAAGACTTCCTTCAATAGTTTCTTGCTCAATATCAAACTTTCTCTCCTTAATAGAATTGAAGATATAAACATCCGAAGGATCTGAATTCCTAATGGTTCTCCTCATTAGTTCAAGAACAAATTCTGACTCATTTCTTGCCCTTATTTTGTTACTAGCTACGGTTGAGACTTTAATTAAAGTTGTTAGAACAGATGAAGACATGAGCATAACAACACTCATTATAGAAATAGTTATTAACATTTCTATCAAACTAAAGGCTTCATATTTTTCTTTTATTTTATTTCTTTTCATTTAAAGTGTTTATATTAAAAGTTTTATGTTACTCTTCTCAGAAACAATCCGAATCCTTGTCACACTTAGAACCGTCATTACTACAATAACCATTCTCATCACAGAAAATTTGACAATCTGCATTTGAGTTACATTCCCTTACTATTCCTT
>CAYQYH010000064.1:0-4087 GCA_964421735.1 uncultured Candidatus Saccharibacteria bacterium
GTAATACAAATATGTGTATTATAACAGATAGAAGCTCTGGGGTCAGACCCCAATCCTAATTTATGGTATAATACCCCACTTCAAATATAAAACCTCTTAGAAAGCTTTCCAAACACACTCTCTTTCAAACCTGTATAATGGTTTGCAGGAACAGGTTGGAAAACTTAATTAAATAATATAGATAATATAAACAAACAATTAAAAATGAGTAATAAACAAGAACTACTTAACCTATGTACACTCTCGGGAACTACCGAAATTGGAAGAAATTCTAACTTTGTAGAATACGGTGATGAAATAGTAATGATAGACGCGGGATACTCTTTCCCAGGACATGAAATGTATGGAATAGATTACATAATTCCAAACGTAAGCTATCTTAAAAAGAATAAACATAAAATAAAGGCAATCTTAATAACACACGGTCACCTAGACCATATCGGTGCATTAAAATGGGTACTCCCTGACTTAGACTACCCTCCAATATATGCAGGAGGATTTGCAAAAGCCTTAATAGAAGCGAAAATGAAAGAGTACAATATGGAAAAGAAAGTTAGGGTTGTTGGAGTAGACAGAAAAACAAGAATGCCTGTAGGAACACACTTTAAAGCAAGCTTTATTGGTGTAAACCACAGTATTCCAGACGCATTCTCGATCTTTTTAGAAACTCCTAAGGGGAATTTATTCTTTTCAGGAGATTTTAAGTTAGACAAAAACCCTGCAAACGAACCAGAAAGTGATTATACAAAACTAAGAAGTTTAAGCGGAAAAGTTGACCTTGCACTAATGGACAGTACAAACGCTACAGTTCCAGGAAAATCTCCTTCAGAAACAGAAATTGCAGAAAATCTAGAAAAACTCATATCACAACACAACGGAAGGGTAATCGTTGCTGCCTTTTCTTCCCTAATAACAAGGCTTTACTCTCTAATTGAAATAGCCAAAAAAACTAACCGTAAAATAGTTATCTCTGGGAGAAGTTTAGAACAATCAATATCCATAGCTAGAGACAAAAGGTACATACAGATAGACGACAAATTCATAATTCAAGAGAGAGATATTAAAAAGTACCCTGAAAAAGAGATTCTCATCCTCTGTACAGGAAGCCAAGCGGAAAGATATGCTGCATTGAACAGAATTTCACTTAATGAACATAAATATGTAAAACTTAAAAAAAGCGACTTAGTAATAATGTCTTCTTCTGAAATTCCCGAGAATATAACAAAGATAGAGAAAATGACAGATCGGCTTCTAACCTTTGGGATAGAACTCATCAAAGATAATGTAAATATGAAAATTCACTCCACAGGTCATGGAAATCAGGAAGACATCAAAATGATGCTTGAGATGATACAACCCAAATACATAATGCCTATACACGGATCCCTAACCTTTAGATACTTCTTTAAGAAAATCTTAAAAAAATGGGGTTATAAAGATGACAAAATCCTCATGACAGAAGATGGCCAAATGTGGAAATATAACGGTCATTTCTGGAATAGGGGCAAGAAGATCCCTTCAAAACCAATCCTTATAGATGGGTTAGGTGTTGGAGACATAGGAGACATAGTACTTAAAGACAGAAAACAACTCTCTGAATTTGGTATGTTTGCTGTAGTTCTAAACTTAAGCTCTAAAAATAAGAAAATTATTGGAAAACCACGATTTATCTCAAGAGGATTCATATACCTCAAGAAGTCACATAAACTGCTTAAAGAGATTGAAAACCTAGTTTTTGATGTACATAGAGATTGGACCAAATTCTCGGAGAAAAACAATCGTTTCGAAGAAAAAGTCTTTGTAAAGAAACTAGAAAGAGAACTAAGTAGGGTTATATACAAAAAAACAGAAAGAGAACCTATCATCCTTGTAGCAATCATCTAGATACTAAACAACTGGTATAAATATGCTATACTTTCCATATGCTAAACCTGCCTTTTTTAAAACCCTCTTCTAGGAAAAAAGTCTTGGAAGGAGAAAATATCGTAGCACTAGATATTGGTACCGAACTGCTTAAAAGTCTTCTTTTTACAACCAACAAATTAGGTATAGAGGTAAAGAAAGTTTCTAGAATAGACCAGCAACAGCATGCTATGAAGAGTGGAATCATTAAAAATCTCGACACTGTTCTAGAAAACTGCAGGCTTGCAATTTCAGAGTTAAACGACAAAATCCCACAAGATAAGTATCCCAAAAAAGTAATAATGGGCATAGCCGGAGAATACATCCAAGGTGTCTCCATTGTTGTTAACTATCAAAGAGAAGAAAAACACGATACAGAGGTAACTCAGAAAGAAGAGAGAAAGATTCTCTCCCAAATACAAAATAAAATTGAGGATAGCGGGAAAGAAGACTTAAGTCAGAGAATTGGACTAACAAACGAAGATATTGAGATTCTTCACATTACACAAACAGGACTGGAAATAGGGGGGATGCCTGTAGATTCTTTAGTGGGATATAAGGGAAGAGATGTTCGTTTACACTTCTATGCTTCTTTTGCTCCGAAAACATATACAGAAGCCCTTAAAAAAGTAGCCTCCGAACTTAATATGCAATCTCTTGGGATAGTATCTCAACCATTTACTGTTGCAAGAGCATACGCAGGTTCTACAAACAGAGACTTCTCTGCCATCTTCATAGATATCGGTGGTGGGACAACAGATATTGCCATAGTAGAAAAAGGAAATGTCGTAGAAACAAAAATGTTTGCCTTTGGAGGAAGAACATTCACAAAAGAAATTTCTAAAATCTTAGATATAAAATACAGGTACGCTGAACAAAGAAAGATCAAATATTCTAAGAAGGAGTTGAAGAAAGAATTGGCAAGAGACGTTCAAACAATCGTTTATCCCGTTGCTAAATTATGGATGAAAACACTCAAGTCAGCATTCACTTACTGCGACGACATCACATCGTTTCCAACTCAAATATATCTATGTGGAGGAGGAGCATTACTTCCCGAGATTAAAGAAGTTATGTTAGAATTCCCATGGAAAAAGTTTCTCCCATTCCCAGTAGTTCCTAAAATAGATTTCTTTACTCCTGAGAAACTTGATGATATTAAAGACAACAGTGGGAAACTAAGACATATTTTTGACATTACTCCAGCATCTTTAGCTAAATTTGTTTACGATACAGAAGTAAAAAACAAGTAATGGATAATGAGAAGAAAATAACAAAAATCGTAATAAACAGCCAAGACGAATTAACAGACGTCGTTACTGAAATTCTTAATTCTCGCAACGAGAGAATTGTCCTTACCTTTGCAGAAGAAACAGATCTCTTAATTAGCCCTATTAACCTAAAAGTTCTACTAGAAACTGCGGATGAAAGTGAGAAATTATTAGTAGCTCAAATAATAAAGAACCCAACTGGTTTAAGAAATGCTAACTCAGCCGGTCTCTCCACCATAGACTCTCCACAGTTCCCAGATGAAGACGTTTGGGAAACAGAAGAAATCAATAGAGCTAAGAGACTCTCACCTCCAAAGAAAATTTCTTCCTCAGAAATTCAAGAGTCCAAAGAAAAAGCAGAAGAGGCTAAAAAGGATGAACCCACAGACTTCCAAAAAAGAATAGACGCAGCAATTGCAAAAAACAAGGAGAAGACAGATAGGAAAGAACTTGAAGATGACGACATTTTAATTACTCTTGACGAAGATCTTCCCTCCTCAGACTCTTCAGGGCCTGAGATAACTCTCCTTAAAGAAGATCCGGGAGAACAAGCTTCCGCTAAAGAGAAAGATGAACCTAAAGAGAAACCAAAAGAAGATCTCTCTAAGGTAGATTTTAGCAAAAAAACAAAAGATCCCACAAAAACAAAACCTAAAGACAGAAAGGCTAAGAAAGGGGTCTTTTCTAAGAAACTGAAAGACTTTCTGTTAGGAGTAGCAACTTTCCTTAAAAGAATTCCCATACCCTCTAAGTTTAAAAAACTAGCACCCATAATTGGGATATCTATATTACTACTAGGGATTTTGGTTGGTTTCATCTATCTGAGTACCGCCCTTCTTGTGAGAGTAAGGATATATGTAGAGGCAAAAGAGGTTGAAGTTGAACAAATATTTGAAGGTGATGAAAATATTAAG
>CAYQYH010000065.1:0-8644 GCA_964421735.1 uncultured Candidatus Saccharibacteria bacterium
GACGTTGAGTATTATAATTATGATCCAGAAAAAGCTAGCGAATATTTTAGTAAGGTTGGTTTTGAAAAAAATGAGGAGAGTGGTTATTTTGAGTCGAGCGAAGAAGAGATCTTGTCTTTTACACTGAGTTATTTTGACAGTATAACCAATGAGAGATTAGTGACAACTTTAAAAGAGATGTTAAAAGAAGAGGGAATTATATTAAAGAGTGAGAAGCTTTCTTACAACCAAATTACCCAGGAGATAATAGCTACAAGGGATTTTGACATATTGCTTTATGAGGTTGAGACAACGATAGATCCTGATCAATATAATTTATGGCATTCTCTTAAAGCTAGTTATCCAGATTTAAATATGTCAGGATATAGTTACGAGAGGGTTGATATTCTTTTGGAAGATGCAAGAAAGTCTTTGGATAGAAAGACAAGAAAGGAAAAATACGATTTGTTCCAAAAGTATCTTATGGCAGATGCTCCTGCGGTCTTTTTGTATAATCCAACCTTTTTTTATTTTGTAAAGGATTCAGTGCAAGGAATTGATTTAAGTGATACAAACTTCTCTTACCAGAGATTTAATAATATTCAAGATTGGAAGCTTAAGTAGTGCTTCTTCATATGCCAAGAGGGGGAGTTGAACCCCCACCCTATTGCTAGGACTACGTTCTGAACGTAGCGTGTCTGCCAATTCCACCATCTTGGCTAACCACGCATATTTTATCATGAAGCTACTTTTTTGATGTCACATTTATTTCAATGTTATCTTTCTCCTTTCCTTCGTCGTCGTCAGGATCAAACTTTTTGTAATCCTTAAGAAAATCTACCTTGGTTAATATTACCTCTGTTTTGTTTTTCTTCTTTTTCTTCTTCCCCTGATTTTTCTTCTCCTTGTCTTCTTTTTTTTGCTTTTTCTTCACTTTTTTCCTTTTCTTTTTAGAATCTTTTTTCACCTCTTTATTGTTATCCTCAGACTTCGAGGTTTGTTTGTTTGTAGTTTCTTGTGTCTCTTCTTCCCCTTCTTCTTTCTTTTGTTGAGATAGTCTTTCTTTAAGTGTCAATTCTTTCTTGTTTTTCCTGTTGTGTATTTTTTTTTCAAACACTCTAACAGTTTTATTGTCTATACTACTCTTAACAACGGAGAAGATTAATAATGAAATTAAAAACCCTAAAACAAAAGCTCCTCCAACTAACAGTCCGAGATCAAGGTTTTGTGAAAGAACAGTTCCAATATCGTCAATAGATAAATCCTCAAAGCTGAAGTATATCTCTTTTGTGTTATTAAAGGTTAACCCGTTTGACTCCCCTATTTCAAAAGTTGTTGCCTCTGCTAAATTGCTAGCATGGCCATATTTCCTAGTGAACGCAGTAAACGTAAAGATTCCTTCTTTTAGTTCTTCGTTGTTAATCTGTAGTTGCCAATTGCCATCATCATCGATGGTAGTTTCCTCTACTAAAATTCTTCTTTCAGAAGAGAGTATAAGAATAAGTTCGGAGTTTGAAAGACCAGTTCCACTTATTTGTAAGAATTCTTCTTGAAAAACAGGAGAATTAATAATAGGAGGGCGAGGAATAACAATGATGTCCTGTTCCAGTATTTGAGTGGACCCATATTTATCTACAAATCGAAACCTAAGTTCGTGTCTTCCAATTCCTAATGCAGGCAGAGCGTATGGGCTTGTAATTGGTTCAAATCCTTTTTCATCTATTTCCAACTGTACTCCCGCATTTGTTTCGGAGGGGTCTACAAAAGTTATTATATGACTAGGGTTATCTGTCTGAGTTGGGATCTCTAAGAGTAATTGGTTTAAGAAGTCCTCTTCTCTTTCTTTTTCTTTCTGTTCTAATGCTTCTATGTTATTAGAGTCTTGTGCTAGTACCTGCAAGCTGGGTTGAAATAATGTGATTGCTGCAGTTGAGAGGAATAAGAGAACGATAAGGAATATTTTTATTTTTACCCTGTGGTTTTTCATATATGGACAGTTAAATTTATATCTGATAGAGATTATTTTATTTTATCAATGAAAAGAATCCCATCCAAGTGATCTAGCTCATGTTGTATTGCTATGGCATTAATGTTCTTAAATTTCTCAGTTTTCCAATTTCCCCCCTCGTCTTGATATTTAATCTTTATTTTTTTGTATCTTAAAACCTCTCCTTCCCTATTAGGGACGCTAAGACAACCCTCTACGATAGATATTTTAGTAAATCCTAGAGGTTGTACTTTTGGATTAATGAATAATTGCCATTTATAAGTGTCATAATTGAGGGTGTAAAATACTCTAATGTTTTTTCCAACCTGAGGTGCAGCTATTCCTCCTGCGGGTACGTTGTTTTGTTCTTCGCTGTGCTGTGCTGTATACAGGAGATTCTTAAAAAATTTTTTAAACTTTGGTTCCTGTAATTGCTCTTTATTTACAGGAGAACTTTTTGTCCTTAAGACTTTTTCCTCATCTTTATCTTCTATTGTATATATTTTCAATTGTTTTGGCATATTAAAAAGTATATCATATTTAGATATTGTAAAGATTTTTTAAAACAAAACTTTTTAATATGATCTTTGTAGGAAATTACATGTAAAAGGGAATAGATGTTGTTAGAAGAAAGCCTCGAGGGGTATCTGAGAATAAAAAGAACTGAATTTTTAAAAAATATTTCTCAGATATTGTTTTTTACCTTCTTTCCTTTGACTTTCTTTTCCTTGTGTCTATATCAGTACTTTTCTTCCTTCCTTTGGCTTTTTCTCTTTCTTTTTTATCTTTTATCATCCATTTGCTTCTTTCTTGTTAGGCACTATTTGTTTAAAAGGAATTTATTGTTGTCATCTCTTATAATTTCCTTGATTTTCTTTTGTATATCTCTAATTGCCGTATTTAGTGGATCCTTTACAGCCCTTTCTATGATCTCTTTCCTAATTTCTTTTACTGTTGTTTTAATAAGTCTAGGAGAAAAGTGGGCCTTTGGGATGATTGTCTTTTCTTTGTTTAGTCTGGTTTTGATTCTGTTTTTTAGAGAAGGTCAATTGTTATTACAATCTTTTTTCCCCTATGCTTGCCTCGCATTAGGGACATTTTTTGAAATAAAAAGTTATTGGTTATTTTTCTTTCTTCTGTTTCTTCTCTTTCAGGGTTGTATTATGAGAGAGACTTATAATGGTTATGTGAGGAGGAGTTTAGAGAAATATAAATATTTAGCTAATTTAAAATACAAGCATGCGCTTTTTGGAAAAATATCCAAGTGTCTAATACACGACATATCTACACCCTTGAGTATCTTGTCTGGAAGTATAAAGCTTTTAGAAAGCGTAAAACTTACTTCCAGAGAAATTTCTAATGTCAAAGATTCTGCTGTCAATGCTTTAGAGTATTTGGAGAGTATTTTAGATAATTCTTTTATACTCCTGAGGGATTCTAAGAGCAAAAAGTCTTTCCAAGGAGACAATACGGTGAGGAAGGTATTACATCTTGTAAAAAGTAGATTTAAGAAGGCTGAGATAGTAGTTGAAAGTAAGTTAAATAGTAGACAGTGGTTATATGGAAATGAATCTCTTTTTGCAAGGGCTGTTTTAAATGTTTTAGTTAATTCAATGGAGGATCTGGAGAGAAGCAAAAAAAGAGGGAGAGTTGTAGAGATAGTTTCTAGGGTAAAAAAGGGTATGTATGTTCTTAGTATAAAAGATAATGGAAAAGGGATAAGAGGAGAAGTTTTAAAAAGTGTTCGAAACAAAGAAATTACTTTAAAAAACCAAGCACATTTAGGTTTGGGACTTCACTTTGTGCTTGATATGGTGGAGAATCATTTCAGAGGAGTCTTAGAAATAGAAAGTGTTCAGAAAGAGTCAACGGAGGTTGTTTTTAAAATTCCTTGTTGATTCTTTAAGTTGTATTTGTTATTTATGAAAAAATTCTTTTGACATCTTTATAATATTTGGGATTTAATTTATATCCTGTACTGTTTACTGTTCTAATGAGTGAGGTTTTTAAGTCTTTTTCTTCTAATTTCTTTCTAATTCTACTTATCATTGTATCAACACAACTTTCTGAAGAAGTACTAAAATAGTCCATAACATTATTAATGATTTGTTTCCTTGTGAAGACTTGCCCGTTAGAGCTAAGAAGCATTGCTATGAAGTTAAATTGAGTTTTTGTTAATGGTGTTGTTTTTCCATTAGATTTAAAAGTTCTACTGTTTAAATCTAGGTATACATCTTTTGTAGTTATGATATTTCCTTTTCTTTTAGGAGAAAGTAATGATTCTATTTGTGCTTCTAAAATGTCAAAGTTAATGGGTTTTTTATGATAGATATTTGCTTTTAGTCTAAAGCTATTTATTTCATTATCTTCCTGGGTATCTCCGGTTATTACAATTATGGGTTTGTTGCTTTTTTCTCTAATCTTGTCAATTAATTCAAAACCGTGAATGTCACCGAGTCCTAGGTCGATTATGAAAAGTTGATGCTTGTTTGAGAGTGCTTCTTTAAGACCGTTTATTCCACTGTAGCAGCTTTGTACATTAAGTCGAAGTGATCCTACAAAGTTGGTTAATATTGAAACTAAACCTGCATCATCTTCGATTACTAATACAGAGGCTCTGTAGTTTGTCATATATTAATATACACAGAAAATTCTTACAAAATCCTTTCAGTTTTATATTAATGGTTTTTATTTAAGTTTACTCTTCGGCCTCTTCTGTCCCAAGCTCTTTATCTTGATCCTGAGCTTTATTTTGAGGCAAGATTAAGGCTATTAGCAGTAAAACAACTACTATAGCAATTAATGTTCCCACTATTACTAGAATACCCATTTAATTTTATTTAAAATTTAAAGAGGTTTTCAAGAGAAAAAGCAGAAGAGATTCCGAGTACACGCCTTCCTCTTTGTATAATGTTTTCAGAGGATTTTGGTTTTACAAGTGTTACTCTATCTATTACTACTTGGTCATGAGCTTGTGTACCGTCTTTAAAGAAGGATGTAACTTTAATAATCTGTTGTATTCCTTCTAAATCTTCGTATTTCAAAGTATAAGTGTCTGTACTTTTTGTTGTTGTATATATCTCTTCGTTGTTTATATAAAGGATAGTTTTTGTAAGCCCTGAATTAGAAGTAGTAGGTACTAATTCAAATTCGATTTCTATATCTTCTGCTGTTGTCATAGAGGTCCTACCATTTTTATCTTTCTCAGGTTTTGTTATTACAGGCCTTTGTCGATCAAAGTCTCTTCTTCGAGTTATTTCTTCTGGCTGTTGTTCTTCTTCCTCCCTTTCCTCGTCTTCTTCAGGGGTTTCATCTCCTGGTTCTTCCACTGGTTCTTCTACTGGTTCTTCTTCTGGTTCTTGCTCATCAGGGAGTAATGTTTCAATTGCAGAGACTAAATCTACCAAGCCGTGCCCAAATATTATGTCATAACCCTCTTCTCCAAGATCTACAGCGGTTTCTGTAAGAATATTTCTTAGTTCGCTTGCTGAGCAGGTTGGGCAAGCTTCTCCCACTATTGCTAAACTTCCGGCTACATGTGGAGAAGCCATACTTGTTCCGCTGAGATATCTGTAGGTACTTCCAAGGAAGGTAGAATAGTTAGAGGCTCCAGGAGCAGCGAGTTCTCCTCCGATATTACTAAAACTAGCTAGCTTGTTTGAACTGTCTGTGGCAACCACACAGATGACCGCTCCGTATGCAGCAGGATAGCTACATGGAGCTCCAGAGTCATTTCCTGCAGCGCCTGTCATTAATACACCTTTGTTTGCAGCGTAATTAACAGCCTTCTTTAAGACATCTGAATCTACAGTTGTCCCCAAACTCATATTAATGATGCGAGCCCCATTGTCTGTTGCCCAGTAAATTCCTTTTGCAACGTCAGAGACATAACCCGAACCAGTAGAATTTAAAACTTTAAGAGGCATTAATCTGGCTGAATGACTTGATCCTATTATTCCAGTTTGATTCTGAAGAGCTGCTACAATTCCTGCAACATGTGTTCCGTGACCATGGTCATCCATGGCATTATCATTGTCATTTACAAAGTCGTATCCTGAAACAATATTCCCTTGTAAATCAGGATGATCTAGTTGTATACCCGTATCTATTATGGCTACAGTAAAGCCGCTACCAGTAGAATCTTCCCAAACCTTATCTGCCCCTATTCTTGTAACTCCCCAGTCTACTGTTTCAGCTATCGTGACAGGAACGTCTGTCTCAAGAGAATCTGCTCCACCTTCGAGGGTAAGATTTTCCAGATCACTTTCTTCTGTGGCTATGATTGTGTATATTCCACTTTGTCCTTGTTCTGTAGTAAATTGAACAGAATATTTTTCTTCAATATCCTTTTGTTCTGTTTCAGTTAACTCTTTGTTAAAAGTAACAACCTTTCTACTTTCATCTAACACTATCTCGCTTTGTTTTGAAGGATTAATATCCTCTCTAGAAGAAGGAGTTGTATCTGTTTTAATATTTGCGACAAGATCATTACTCTCCTCTGCTATGTATTCAGAAGTAAGGAAAGGAGTCGCTGCCATAAACTCAGGCTCATCTGAGAGAAAAAGTAAAAGAAAGGCAGAGATTAGAACAACCGCAAAGGATATTATTGCTATCCCTAAAAGAGTATAATTTTTATTTTTCATTATTTGGGGCATTAAATTATGATACACAAATATTGTATCATATTCATACAATACACGTTGAGCATGCTCTATACTCTAAGTATGCTCTAAAATATTGTAGGGTTAAGGACTATATTAGTTTTCCATATCAAATTTAATATACTATACGCCATTCTCCGAAAGGAAGGCTTTTTAGACCTTGTAATGTTAAAGCTTCACATATACAATATATTGTTAATATCATAAAGGCCCATTAATGAAATACGATGTAATCGTGGTTGGTGCTGGACCTGCGGGACTCTTTGCTTGTTATTCTCTTCTTCAAAAAAAGAAAAGGCTTAAGATAGCCCTTATAGATATGGGGAAAAGACTTGGTAAAAGAAAGCCCAAGGAGGTCATGTGTGGTGTAGGAGGGGCAGGTGCTTTTTCAGATGGTAAACTAACCTTGACAGCTACACTCTCTCATGAAAAAGCCTTTCACGCTTTGCCTAAGAGTAAGTATCAGAAGATATTAGATTATGTAGATTCAGTACTAACGGATTTTGGAGTAGATTCTGAATACTATCCGAAGAAAAATAAAAATCTTGAAAAGTTGATACATGAATCAGAGAAAAACGATGTAGAGTTAGTTGTAAGAAAGGCAAGACATGTCGGGACAGATAAATTAAAGAAGGTAATATTTAATTTCCAAGAGTATCTTTTGGAAAATGGAGTTAAGCTTTATGATGAAACCGAGGTTAAAGATCTTGTCGTAAAAGATGGAAAAATACAGGGGGTTAAAACTACTAAAGAACAAATTAAGGCAGATAAAGTAATATTAGCTCCAGGAAGAGTTAATGCTAGATGGTTACAAACTATTTGCGATAAATATGGAATTAAATATGTTTATGACAAAGTAGAGGTTGGTGTAAGAGTTGAATTTCCAGCATCCATAATGCAGTTACAGGCAGAGACACTCTACGAGATTGTTTACAAAGTAAGAACTAAAACATACCATGACATTGTTAGAACTTTTTGTAGTTGTCCAAATGGTATGGTCTCTACAGAAAAATACGATGGGTATGTTTGTGTAAATGGGCACTCTAATTCCGATCATCTTTCTCCTAATTCTAATTTTGCCTTTGTTTGTGAAGTTAGCCTCACAAAACCAGTAGAGAATTCTATAGCATATGCTAAATCAATAGCAGAAGTTGCATCTACTATTGGAGGAGGGAAACCAATATTACAGACTTTAGAAGATTTACGCTCTGGTAGAAGAAGTACCCCTTCTAGATTAGAAAAATCGTTTGTACAACCCTCTTTGAAAGATTATACAGCAGGGGACATTTCTATGGCACTTCCGTATAGAACAGTTAAGAATATTGTAGAAGGTCTAGAAATCCTAGACAAAGTAATGCCGGGTATTAATTCTGGCTCGACTCTACTCTATGCTCCTGAGGTTAAATTCAGATCCTCTAAAGTTAAAACAAACAAAAGTCTCCAGACGTCAGTTAAGGGATTATATGTAGCTGGAGACGCTGCTGGTTTGTCAGGTTCTATAACCGGTGCAGCTGTAACGGGAGTTATTGCTGCTAGGAGGATTTAGACTTATCCTTTTATTTTTATACGCTTAGATCTTTTTCGATACATTTTCTCTCTATTTCCAAACTCTTTTCTTTACATCCTTTGGGGTATGTATGCTATAATAAAAATAGCTATGGAAGCTTTCTTCGTTTAGTAGACAGCTTAGAGTGTAATCTCCCAAATAAAATGGTGTAGCGAATTTAATTTTTATTTATATAAATAATGGGTAAGAAATTATTTGTAGGGAATCTTAGCTGGGACGTCAGAGACGAACAGCTTAAGGAGATTTTCAGTGCTGTTGGTACTGTCGAAGAGGCAGTAGTAATCATAGACAGGATGAAGAACAGATCCAAAGGATTTGGTTTCGTCACAATGTCAACTGAAGAAGAGGCTCAGGCTGCGCTTGAGGAACTTAACGGTAAGGAAGTCGACGGAAGACCTATTAATGTATCTGAAGCTCGAGAGCAATCAAGAGAAAAAAGATCATTTGGAG
>CAYQYH010000066.1:0-3280 GCA_964421735.1 uncultured Candidatus Saccharibacteria bacterium
GGGTGGAAGATGGGATTTGAACCCACAACCCTCGGTTCCACAAACCGATGCTCTAACCAGTTGAGCTACATCCACCATATAGTATGTGGTACAAAGCAATTATACTCCATTAAACCCTAATAATCTAAAGTATCACACTCACACATTACAACCTCAAAACCTAATTCTTCCCCTACACTATCTAATACACTCCTACTAAATTTATTAAGATAGTTATACGGACACTCATAAACTTCTCTATTTAAATCATTAACCCTTAATTTAAGATACTCACTATTAGTCTTTCCTATTACATCTCCTGCAGATACTTTATCACCGACAAACACAGAATAGTTACTAACAGGATAATATTGAATATTTATATCTGAACCAGCATCTATGGTAACTATATTACCCAAAATATCTACAACCATACCATCACTTGTCGAAAACACACTACTACCCTTTTTTACCCCTATTCCTAGCCAATCTTCTCCCTCTCCACAAAAAGGAAGAATGTCCTCTTCTGAATAGTTTAAATTCCATTTCTGTATAGGAGACTCTAAAACCAAATCTGTTCTCCCTAAAGTATTCCTTCCACCCCCCTTAGGAGCTATTACAAAAACATATATAACTATAAAAAGAAAAGCTAAACCCATTAGCACGAACAACGTTATTGAAGTATTCCTGTTTTCATCCATATTATTGTGCTTTAGTCGGTACTAAACCCTTAAAATTTAATCCTTCGGGTTTTATTTCTACACTATCTATTCTAACAGTATCTCCAGCAGAAGCAAGCTTGTCATTTACAGTGTTTACTAGGAATTCTTTAACATAAGAAACCATTGTGTCTGGAACCTTCAAAGCACCTGCTTTAATTGTAGATATCTCTCCGTCTATGGAATTATCTGTAGCTTTTGAAACACTCCCAACCATATATATTGGAAAAGTCCTCCCTTGAAAAGTAAGTGTTGTAGAAAGCTCTGCTTGACCCTCTCCCATCTTTATTTCTGTCCCAGATATACTAGCATTAGAAAGAGGTTGGTTAACATATTCAAACGCTGCAGAAGCTTGAGCATTACTTATCTGCACATCTACCTCATGAGGATCTGAAAAAGTAGGTGTAGGACAATCTATACACAACTGTGAGGGATCTGCTTCCAACCCTATCTCATCCATAATATCAAGGTAGTCCTGTTCTGTATATTCTATTTCTAAATCTATAGGCTCCATAGCCTTAGTAATTCTTCTATAACCCAAATAAGCTCCTCCACCCACTAAAAGAAGCAGGAAAAGAAGTATAAGACCAACAATTAAACAACCCTTACTGCAACCAGACTTTTGCTTTACAGGTTTTTCCTCAACTGCTCTTACTTCTTTTTCTGTGACAGGCTCTTCTCGTACTGGAGGATTCTCTAAATCTGTTGTTTGTTTTTGTCTAATTTTATTTTCTTCTTCCATATAACTAAGGTATTAAAATTATATTAATATATATTGTAAACTAAATCTCGACTATTTAACAGTTACAGATTTAGCTAAATTTCTAGGCTTATCTATGTTATTACCCAAAAGAAGGGATAGGAAGTAAGAGATTAGCTGAAACGGAATAACATTAGCTATACTGCCAAGAGAATTAATCTGAGGAGTAGATATATAGTGGTCAAAAATCTCAAGATCTGAAAATTCTTTACACCCTACCCCTATCGTTAAAGCTCCTCTAGCCTTGACCTGCTCCATTGCACTAATGAGATCTTTGTTATCTGTTTCGTTTTCTTTTGAAGGAATAATACCAAAAACAGGGGTACCCTTCTCTATTAAAGCAATGACCCCATGTTTTAATTCTCCTGCAGAAAACCCTTCTACATGCTTGTAGGATATTTCTTTAATCTTAAGAGCTCCCTCTAGTGCTATAGCAGTATTTTCCCCCTTTCCTAGGATAAAGAAATGTTCATGATCAACAAGGGAGGAACAAACACTACCTTTGATGTATTCGAAAACCTCTGGTGTAAAGAGACTATGTAGAGATTTTATTAAGGTTTTTAATCTTCTATGGGCTTTTGTGTACTCCCCAGCCGTTGTCATTGCAACAAGGTAACCCCAAGCACTTTGAGAGGTAAAAACCTTTGTTGAGGCAACACAAATTTCGGGGCCTGCATTGGTATAGTACTCAAAGTCAGACATCCTGGATATTGTAGTTCCATACATATTTACAATACTAGCGATTTTACATCCCATTTCTTTAAATACTTCAAGAGGTTCTATGGTGTCTGCAGTTTCTCCACTCTGTGAGACAGCGATTATAAGGTCCTCAGAAGAGATTACTGGGAGATATGATTTAAATTCATAACTTTTAATATCTTGAGCATCAACCCTTGCAACAGTTCTTAAAAAATAAGCAATTTGAGCCGCAGCAAAACCGGCAGTACCCGCACCGATAAGAAATACCTTTCTGGAGTTTTTAATTTGCTTAACTAAAGGTTCAAGCTCTTTTTGCGTATAGTCTGTTGCATACAGAATTGTTTTCTGTTGCTCTACTATTTCTTTTAACATGAAGTGATCATATTCACCCTTATCTATATCTTCATATTGATATTTCAAAGTTTTTATCTTTGGTTTCTTCTTCTTGCTATCCTCTATATTGTATATATTAAAATCTTGCCCATCTATCTCAACCATGTCGTAATCGTCTAAAACAACTATCTTGTTTGTGTGAGGAGAAAAGGAAAGAGAGTCAGAAGCAAGGTAAGTGCCATCTTTGGATATTCCAATAACAAGTGGTGAACCATTTTTTATTGCATAGATCTTATTATTCTTTGCATCCAGTATAGCAACAGTATTTCTCCCTTCAAGTTTCTTGAAAGCTTTCTTTAGAGCTTCTTTTAGGGATGCCCCTTTGTTTTTTTCTTTCTCAACAAGCTTAACTATGACTTCTGTATCTGTCTCTGATTTAAACTCAATGCCTTCTTCTTTAAGTTGTCTTTTTAATGAATCAAAATTTTCAACTATTCCATTCTGGACAAGAGTAAAATCTTTGGTTGTAGAAATATGTGGATGAGCATTTGTCTTTGTCACCCCTCCATGAGTTGCCCATCTAGTATGTCCTATTCCAACATTACTCTTGGGAAGTTTTTCTAATTTGGGATTTTGTTCTACCAGACCAATATCTTTATATTGGTGTATTTGGTTGTGATTAAGTACAGCAATACCCCAAGAATCATATCCCCTGTATTCCAATCTCTTAAGTCCATTGAAAACTAAATCGTTTACAGTTTGTTTGCCCGTGTATCCGAATATCCCGCAC